>JBAUVS010000470.1:0-2595 GCA_049583345.1 Woeseiaceae bacterium | reverse complement strand
CGAAGATGCGCCGCATCCGGCGCGCGGCGAAGAACTCGGCCGCCACGGTCGCCGGAGTCAGTATGCGTTCCGGAGCGACGTCGAGGCCCGCGTCGCGGAGCGCCGACGCGATGTCGACGGGCACGCGCACGGTGCCGTTGGTGAGCAGCACCCAGGGTATGCCGCGTGCGTCCAGCAATCGCAGCGTGTCGGCCGCGCGCGGCAGGGCTTCGATGCCGCGATTGTGCTTGTCGCCGAGCACCAGCGAGCCGTCGAGATCGAAGACGAATCCGGCCGCCCTGTGCAGGCGCGCGAGGGTCGCGGGATCGACGGCGTCAGCCACGGCCGCGGAGTTCGAGCCGGAAGCCGGGTTTCTCGACGACGACGTGACGCTGCGGCGGGCGGGCGGCGAGGCCCTTCAGCAGCTCGAGAATCGGCCGCGTGTCGGGATTGTATTCACCCGGCATCTTGGCGGCACCCAGCATCGCGTCGACCTGCTCTGCCGGCATGACGGCGCGCAGCAGGAATTCCTCGTCGGATGTGACGTTCGGGAATTTCTTGCGCGCATCGGCGAGTGTCAGCAAGGGCGGTTCCGCCATGATCGCCTTCGCGCGCGAACTGCCGAGGATGCGATCCTGCACGTCCGGATCGACCGCCGCGGTGGGCTTGCCGAAGCGTCCCAGCACGTAGCGGATCGCCTGGTCCGGGACCTTCTCGTAGCGCGTTTCGCTGACGACGTTGTACACCGCCTGGGCGCAGACGATCTGGGGGAACGGGGTGACCATGATCGGGTAGCCCAGTTCGGCGCGGACGTGCTCCACCTCCTCGATGACGGCGTCGAGTCGGTCTTCGAGTCCGAGCTCGGCGAGCTGGCGCTTCAGCGTCGTGATTACGCCGCCGGCAAGCTGGTGACGCAGGAACGAGGCATCGTATTCCTGCGGCGTGCCCGCCGGCAGCCCTTCCGCCTCCGCCAGTCGTGAGAAATAATCGCAGACCAGCGCGAGCGCCCGGTCATCGACGTCGACCGTGTGCCCGGCCTCGCGCAGGTTGGCGACGATGTTGGTGGCCGAGGGCAGGGACGTGCCGTTGGCCAGCGGACCCGCCGCGACATGCAGCGTGTCGATGCCGAGGCCGGGCGCGTCGAGATACGTGAACTGCGAGAGTCCGACCGTGCAATGCGAATGCAGTTCGAGCGGCTTGCCGTTCATCGCTTTCACGAGGGCCGGAATCAGCGTGCGGGCCCGCTCGGGCGTCAGCAGCCCGGCCGGGTCTTTCAGGTAGGCGAGGTCGACGTCCGGCGAGGCGGCGACGCTCTTCGCGACGCCGGCGTAGAACGCGTCATCGTGCACTTCGCTGACCGTGTACGTGAGTGCCGCCATGATCTCGGCCGCGCCTTCCTCGCGCACGATGCGCGCGACGCGGAGCAGGGCATCCATGTCGTGCATCGGATCGAGGATGATGAAGCGCGAGATGCCGGCCTCGATCAGGCAACGGTAGACGAGACGCATGAAGTCGTGATCCGCCGCCTCCCAGGAGATGAACCGGAAACCCGTACCGATGAACTGCAGGGGTGTCGTCGGGGTCGCCTTGCGCATGAGCCGGATGAGCTGCCAGGGATTCTCCCGGAACACGCGCGCGGCGATGCCCATGTGCGTGCTCGAGATGAAATCGATCGCACGGAAGCCGACGCGCTCCAGCAGCGGCGCCACCGTCAGCATCTGCGAGCTGTCGAGGCCCGTGGCGCCCCACAGGCTCTGATTGCCGTCACGGATGGAGACGTCGACGAGTCGGATTTCAGCCATGCCGTGCGCTCAGGGAGGTTTCGAGCCAGCGCGTCCCGACGCCGCCGGCGGTGAATTGCGCGTCGGTCATGATCGCACGCTGCAGTGCGAGATTCGTCGTGATGCCCTCGATGCGGCAGCGATCCAGCGCAGTCCGCATGGCCTCGATCGACGCTCTCCGGTCGCGGCCATGCGCGATGATCTTGGCGACCAGCGAATCGTAGAACGGCGGCACGTCAGCGCCGGACTCCACGTGCGTGTCGACCCGCAAGCCGCCGCCGGCCGGAAACACGGCCCGCGTGAGTCGCCCCGGGCTGGGCAGGAAGCCGTGGGCCGGGTCCTCCGCAATGATCCGGCATTCGATGGCGTGCCCGGTCAGGGCGATGTCGTCCTGCCGGATGCCGAGACGCCGCCCGCCGGCCACGGCGATCTGCTCCGCGACGAGATCGTAGCCGGTGACCGCCTCGGTGACCGGGTGCTCGACCTGGATCCGCGCGTTCATCTCGAGAAAATAGAATCGCTCCGCCTGCGTGTCGACGAGGAACTCCACCGTACCGAGTCCGCGGTAGCCGCAGTGTCGCGCGAAGCGCACCGCCGAATCCCGGATGCGGGCACGAAAGCCATCGGCGAGGTCCGGCGCGGGCGCTTCCTCGACGAGCTTCTGGTAGCGGCGCTGAATCGAACAGTCGCGGTCGCCGAAGTGGACCATGTCGGTGCCGTCGCCGAGCACCTGCACCTCGACGTGGCGCCCGTTCTCGACGTAGCGCTCGACGTACAGGCGGTCGTCGCCGAACGCGGCCTGCGCCGCGCTCTGCGCCAGCGCAAAGGCTTCGGG
>JBAUVS010000469.1:0-4833 GCA_049583345.1 Woeseiaceae bacterium | reverse complement strand
GCGCTACACGGTGCGCTACGACGACGATGTTGCTTTCGCCGCCGGCGATCAGTCGCAGAGCGCGGCGCCATGAAGCGCCTGCTGGCCGCCGCGTTCCTGCTCGCCTGTCTTTCGACGAACGCGGCGGCCGACATTTTCCGTCCGGCCTACCTCGAACTGCGTGAGCTCGGCGCCGACCGTTATGCCGTGCTGTGGAAGGTCCCGGAGCTGGGCGGCGAGCAACGCCTGTCCGCCTACGTCCGCTTCCCCGACGGCACCGAGACGGTCACCAGCCCGCACGTGACCTCCGGCGGCGGCGCCTGGACAGAGCGCTGGGAGATCCGTTTCGAAGGCGGGCTTGCGGGGCACACGATTTCGATCGAAGGCAAGGCCGTGGGCGTGACCGAGGTCATCGCGAGAGTCGAACGCCAGGACGGCAGCAGCCAGGTCGAGAGCCTGCCGATAGCGCATCCCGAGTTCACGGTGCTGGCGGCGGCGAGCAGGGGCCGTGTGGCGTGGACGTACCTGCTGCTCGGCATCGACCATATCCTCGGCGGCATCGACCACCTGTTGTTCGTGCTCGCGCTGCTGCTGATCGTGCGCGGGACCCGCCGCATCATTGCCACGATCACGGCATTCACCGTCGCGCACAGCATCACGCTGGCCGCCGCGACGCTGGGTTTCGTGCACGTGCCCGGGCCGCCCGTCGAAGCGATGATCGCGCTCAGCATCGTGTTCGTCGCGAGCGAGGTCGTGCACGGGTATCGGGGCAGGCCGGGACTCACCGAACGGGCGCCCTGGATCGTCGCGTTCAGTTTCGGTCTGTTACATGGCTTCGGTTTCGCGGGCGCGCTGGCCGAGGTGGGCCTGCCGCAGGCCGCGATCCCGATCGCCCTGTTCACCTTCAACGTCGGCGTCGAATGCGGACAACTGATGTTCGTCGGCGCCGTGCTCGGCCTGCGCTTCCTGATCATGCGCGGGGTCCGCAACCAGGACGACTGGCTGCCGGTCGCCGCGTCCTACGGCATCGGCACCGTTGCGGCGTTCTGGACGATCCAGCGCGTCGCGAGTTTCTGGGCATGAACATCGTTTCCGGACTCGCGGTCCGCCATCGAAAGCTGTTGTTCTGGCTCGCCGGACTGCTCGTGGTCTATACGCTGGCCGGTTTCCTGCTGGCGCCCTGGCTGGTCAAGCGCAATGCCATCAAGGCGGTGCACGACATGTACGGCGCCGACCTCTCGATCGACAAGCTTGCGATCAACCCGTACGTGCTCAGCCTGCGCATCGACGGGCTGTCGATGCACGATCCTGACGGCGCGCCTTTTGTCGCGGCGAAAAGCATCTACGTCAATTTCCAGCTCAGCTCGCTGTTTCGCTGGGCCTGGACGTTTGCCGAATTTCGGCTGGACGACCCGGTGTTGCACGTGGCGCGCGACGAGCAAGGTGCGCTGAGTCTGGCTTTTCTCACCAAAGCGTCATCCGATACGGTCCCGGAGGATGCCGGATCGGCGGCGCTGCCGCGGCTGATCGTGCAGGATTTCTCCATCAACAACGGCGCCGCGCACTGGCACGACGCCGTGCCGGCCGCGCCCGTGGAGACGACGTTCGGGCCGGTGAATGTGCAGGTCCTGGACCTCAATACGTTGCCGAAGCGGGAAGGCGAACAGGACGTCGTCGTCACGACGGAGTCTGCCGGCACCTTCAGCTGGCACGGCAGCCTGCAGCTCAATCCGCTGCAATCGAAGGGCCATGCGTCGATCGAAGGTTCGCAGTTCGGCCTCGTGTCGGCTTACGTCCGCGACGACCTCGGTTTCGAGATCGCCCGCGGAAAAGTCGACATCGACCTCGACTATTTCATCGACACGCGCAGCGACGGCGCGCTAGAAGCCGGCGTCGACAACCTGGCATTCACCTTCGCGGACGTACTGTTACGCACTTTCGGTCGCACCGCCGCCGACGGCGGCAATGCGGACCGGGACGTGCTAACGCTCCCCCGCTTGCGACTCGACGGCGGGACCCTGCGCTGGCCGGAGAAAACCGCGTCGATCGGCTCGCTCGCCGTCGACGATGCCGTGCTGGGTGTCTACCGCGACGCCGCCGGGCAACTGAACGTCGTGCCGAAGCCTTCCCCGGTGACGGAGCCGTCCGCCGAGCCGGCGACGGGTGTGGCGGACGGACCGGATTGGTCTGTTTCGCTCGACCGCATCGAGATCAACGGCATGGCAGCCGGGCTCGTCGACGACAGCGTCAGCCCGCAGGCCGATATCGGCGTCGAGGACCTCGCCCTCGTCATGACGGGCATCGACAACGCGCCCGGCACCAGGATACCGGTGACGGTCGCGATGCGCTCGCGCTCCGGCGGCCACGTCGCGGCCGAAGGTGAGCTGAGGCTGTTGCCGGATCCGGTTGCGGACCTGCGGCTGACGGCAGACGGCCTGTCGCTCGCATTGCTGCACCCCTACATTGCCCCGCTCGCCGACGTCAGCCTGGACAAAGGTTCGCTGGGCTTCACGGCCGACGTCCACAGCGGGCCGGGCGAGCCACTGGCCTTCAAGGGCGATGTCTCGATCAGGGACTTCCTGATTACGGAGACCGAGCAGGGCTCCAGGCTCGGCAGCTGGGACGCACTGACGGCGAAACAGCTGGCGCTGGATCTGGGCGCCGGGACGCTCGAGATATCGGAACTCGGCCTCGATAACGCGTTCGCCGACGTGTTCATCGACAAGGACGGCAAGCCCAACCTGGGACGAATTCCACACGGCAAGCAGAGTGCCACCGCCGCGGAGGAGGCTGGCGAATCCGCGGAGACGACTGCGCCCGAAGACGACAACGCAATGCCGCTGACCGTTACGATCGGGCGCGTCGTCATCGACAAGGCTGCCGCCAATTACGCGGACTTCTCGTTGCCATTGCCGTTCGACGAAAAGATCGCCGACCTGAGCGGTACGCTGACGACGATCTCGTCGTCGTCCAGCCAGCCTTCGGAAGTGTCGCTGGAAGGCAAGGTGGGTGAGTACGGCCTGGTGAAGGTCACCGGTACCGTGACGCCGTTGCAACCGGCGCTGGACACGGATCTGAAAGTCCGCTTCGAGAATGTCGAAATGCCGAAATTCTCTGCGTACACGGTGCCATTCGCCGGTCGCGAGATCGCCAGCGGCAAGCTGGATCTCGACCTGGGCTACACGGTCAGGGCGAGCGAACTCGTCGGCGAGAACAATGTGGTACTGCGCGACTTCGAGCTCGGCGACAAGGTCGAGCATCCGGGCGCCATGAGTCTGCCGCTCGGCCTCGCGGTCGCGCTGCTCAAGGACCCCGACGGGACCATCGATATCGACCTCCCGGTGCGCGGCAACGTCGACGATCCGAAATTCAGGTACGGACGCGTCATCGGCAAGGCGCTCGTGAACCTGATCGTCAAGATCGCGACATCGCCGTTTGCGCTGCTCGGCAAGCTGGTCGGCGCCGAGGGCGAGGACCTCGAATACATCAATTTCCAGGACGGCCGCGCGGACCTGACGCCGCCGGAGCAGGAGAAGATCGACAAGCTCGCCGAGGCGCTGGGCATGCGTCCGCAACTGAACATGCAGGTGAACGGCGTCGTCGACCGCGCCAGGGACGGCCTGGCATTGCGTACCGCGAAGGTCGATGCCCGGATCGACGAGCAGATCGCGGCGAAACAGGGCGGCAAGGACTCCGAAGGGATGTACGCGAAACTCCGGACCGAAGTGCTCGAGTCGATGTTTCGCGAGGCGGATCAGGCGACGGCCGAGTCGGGAGCGGAGGACGCCGGCGACACCCTCGAGGCATTGCGCGCGCAATTCACGTCCGAGCAGGCCGCCGGCGAGGGCGGCAAGCCGGTGAAGGCTTTTGACGAGCTGGCGTACACGGCCGAGTTGCGCCGCAGGCTGATCGACCGCGAGCCGGTGGCCGACGAGGAGCTTGCCGCGCTGGCGACGGGACGTGCACAAAGCGTGAAGGCCGCGCTGCTTGCCATCGACGCGACGCTCGCCGACCGGATCTCGCTCGGCCGCCCGCAGGCCCTGCAGGCGAAGGCGGACGAGCCCGTGCGCATCAAGATCGCGCTGCAAGCCGGTAGTGACGACGGAGAGACGGGTGAGGCCGGGGACTGAACTGGCATCGTGCCTGCTGGGCGCGGTCCTGGCCGCGTGCTCGGCGCAGCCGCAGCCGGCGGACGCGACACCACCCTCGCTCGGGGAGATCGGCAATGCCGCAGTGTCGGGACTGTTCGAAGATCCCGTGCTCCTCTCGAGCGGGCGGTGGGCAGGCGAACCGTACGTACAGGGCGGCGCCTCCCGGCCGAGCGCGGGCCTCGCCGGCGAGCTGCGGCTGACGGGCGACCTGGACGGGGACGGTCGCAAGGAGACCGTCGTACTGCTGTGGGCGGCGACCGGCGGCAGCGGGACGCGGAACTTCGTCGGCGTATTCGATCGCGACGGGCAGACGATCCGCAACGTCTCGACGGCGTCGCTCGGAGACCGGGTCCAGGTACGGGAAGCACGCGTCGACGGCGCGCAGATTGTGCTCGACGTCGTGCAACAGGGGCCGGATGATCCGGCCTGTTGTCCCGGCGAGAAGGCCACTCGTCGGTACGAACTCCACGGCGGCACGTTGCGGGAACTCCCGGCCGACGCGCAGGGCAGGGTCGGCATCGTGGACCTTGCGGGCGTCGAATGGCGCCTCGCCCGGATGAGCCCGCCTGTGCCGCTGCCGGAGCCACCGGGCATTACGCTGACGGTGGCGGACGGCCGGATTTCCGGCAAGGGCCCCTGCAACAGGTACTTCGGCAGCATTGCGGCGGGCGAGGGCACGGCGGCGGTGCGCATAGGACAACTC
>JBAUVS010000468.1:0-3434 GCA_049583345.1 Woeseiaceae bacterium | reverse complement strand
TCGCAAGACCGTGCGGCCGATCGACGTCCGTGTCGGCGTGCTGCCGCGGGCCCACGGCTCGGCGATCTTCACGCGCGGCGAGACCCAGGCGATCGTCGCGACGACGCTGGGCACCGGGCGCGACGCGCAGATCATCGACGCGATCGAGGGCGAATACAAAGAGCCCTTCATGCTGCACTACAACTTCCCGCCGTTCTCGGTCGGCGAGACCGGCTTCATCGGCTCCCCGAAACGCCGTGAGATCGGCCACGGTGCGCTGGCCAAGCGCGGGATCAGCGCCGTCATGCCGAAGCACGAGGATTTCGGTTACGTCATCCGCGTGGTCTCGGAGATCACCGAATCCAACGGTTCGAGCTCGATGGCCACGGTGTGCGGCACGAGCCTCGCGCTGATGGACGCGGGCGTGCCGGTCAAGGCGCCGGTCGCGGGCGTTGCGATGGGTCTCATCAAGGAAGGCGACGATTTTGCCGTGCTGACCGACATCCTCGGTGACGAAGATCATCTCGGCGACATGGACTTCAAGGTCGCCGGCACCGAGCACGGTGTCACCGCGCTGCAGATGGACATCAAGATCCAGGGCATCACGCGCGAGATCATGAATATCGCACTCGCCCAGGCACACGACGCACGGCTGCACATCCTCGGCAAGATGGCCGAAGTCATCAGCACGCCGCGTGAGCAGATGTCGGAGTGGGCGCCGACGATCATGACCTTCAAGATCGACCCCGAGAAGATCCGCGACGTGATCGGCAAGGGCGGCTCGGTAATCCGTGCGATCACCGAAGAAACGGGCGCGACGATCGACATCGAGCAGGACGGCACCGTCCGCGTCGCCTCGGTCGACGGCGCCTCCGGCAAGGAAGCGCGCCGCCGCATCGAATTGATCACGGCCGACGTCGAAGTCGGCCGGGTCTACGAAGGACGCGTGGCGCGCCTGATGGATTTCGGCGCCTTCGTCACGATCCTGCCGGGCAAGGACGGGCTGGTGCACATCTCGCAGATCTCGAACGAGCGCGTCGAGAAAGTCAGCGACAAGCTGGCCGAGGGCGACATCGTCAAGGTCAAGGTGCTGGAGGTCGACCGCCAGGGCCGCGTGCGCCTGTCGATGAAGGAAGTCGAGGCGGCCTGATGGCGCGCCCGATCCGGTTGTAGGAGCGGCGCTTGCCGCCGCGACACAGGGTCGCGCTGGCAAGCAGCGCTCCTACAAAAACTCTTCCAGAAAACCTGTCACCCGCCCGGGCAGGTAGAATTCCGGGCGCCAGGGCGTGCCGCCCGACACGAAGCCGACGTGGCCGCCGCGTTCGGAAATCTCGAGCGTGACCTGCGGCGACAGGCGGTCGCGGTGCGGTATCACGCCCGGCGTCATGAACGGGTCGTCCAGCGCGTTGATGATCAGCGTCGGCGTCGCGATGTCCTTCAGGTATTGTCCGGAGCTGCACCGGTCGTAGTAATCGCGCATGCCCGCAAAGCCGTGCAGCGGCGCCGTGACCGCGTCGTCGAACTCCGCGAAGGTGCGCGCGTGCATCGCCCGCTCCCAGTCGAACGCCGCCGTGTCGCGGTTGAATTTCCGGCGCACGGATGACTTCATGTAACCCAGTAAATAGTGCTGGTAAATCCTTGAAAATCCACTATTAAGTGCCTCCGCACACAGGTGCAGATCGAGCGGGACGCAGACCGCGACGGCGGCACGCAGGTGTGACAGCGTGCCGGCCTCACCGAGGTATTTCAGCAGCACGTTGCCGCCGAGCGAATAGCCGGCCGCGACGATGGCGCGGCTGCTCAGGCTCTGTGACAGCGTCTTCAGGAAGTGCTGGAGGTCGCTGGTCTCCCCGGCATGGTAGCGGCGCGGCAGACGGTTGCGGTAGTCGGCGCAGTCGCGGAAATTGAGCACGCATGAGCGCCAGCATTTCTTCGTCGCGGCCTGCATCAGCATCCGGGAATACGAGGAATCGCTCGAACTCTCGAGGCCGTGCAGGATCACGAGCAGCGGGGCGTCGTCCGGAAACGCATCGGCCGCGGCGGCCCAGTCGACGGCCGTCACGTCGCCGTCGGGCAATTCGAGGCTCTCGCGGCGCAGTGCGGGGCGATGGCGAAAAGTCCAGGGCAGCGCCGGGAGGATCGTCTGCAGGTGCCGGTGCGCGAGCCAGCGCGCGGGCCGGAACTCGCTGGCGATGACACCCCTGTGCTGATCTTCCGTCGTCATGCCGGCCGGACCGTGCCGCGGTTCGCGGGCAAAAAAAATGGCCCCCCGCTTGCGCAGGGGGCCCGCCGTGGAGTGTTAACCCCTTCAGGCTTTGCAACGGGGGGCGGGGGAGCGTATCCCCGTTGCAAGCCCCACGCTATGGCATCAGTGGCCCCTATGTCAAGAGCTACTTGATTCGCGGTGCCCGCAGGCCGAATCACCCGGCAGCGAGATCCCGGCTTTCGATGAAGCGGTTCAGGGTCGTCTCGAGATGCTCCGAGACGACGTTCGGGGCGATGCAATCGTAGGTCCTGATGATCCGGGACAGGAACGCGGCACTCATCACGGCATGACCGTTCTGCTCCTCTTCGCTGATCACCTGGAGCAGGATATTACGCGTGATGTCGTCGCCGCTGCGTTTGTCGATCACCGCGAACGCGACGTGCCGGAGCACGAGATCGCGGACGTCGATGAGCGTGATGTAGCGGCTTTCTTCAGTGTCGTAGAGCCGCCGGTTCGGATATTTCCTGATGATGCGTGGGTTGTTCATCCGTGCCTCTTGCCGTCGACAAAACGCGGTTGCCGGCGGATGCCCATTGCGAGATGGCGCCTACCATACGCCTTTTTCCGGCTCAGCCAAAGGAATCTGCGACCGCCCCGCGAGGACCTCGAGTCGCCAGTTCGCGCGCGCCCAGGCCCACACTTCATTTAACGCCGCGCGTTGCAAGGTCTGCGGCGGTGCCTGTCCCAGCGCCGCCAGCGCGGCCACCAGCACGGCGGCTTTTTCACGCAGCGGCAGCGCCGCGGTACCGACACTCTTGCCGAGCTTTTGTCCCGCGGCGTTGACGGCGACCGGAATGTGGGCATAGCGCGGCGTGCGGTAACCCAGCAAGCGCTGCAGCCAGATCTGGCGGGGCGTCGACGGCAGCAAATCGATACCGCGCACGACCTCGCTGACATTCTGCAGATGGTCGTCGACGACGACGGCGAGCTGATAGGCAATCAGGCCGTCACGGCGCCTTACGACGAAGTCGCCCGAATCGGATTCGAGGTGCTGCAGCCGCCGGCCCTGCAGGCGATCCTCGAAGACCAGTGCTTCATCCGTGGTGCGCACCCGGAGTGCGGTCTCGCGGGCCTGCGTACCGCCCCGGCAGGTGCCGGGGTAGACGGGGCCGAGGGGGCCGGCCGGCTCGTCCTCGACGTCGCGGCGCGAGCAGCCGCAAGGGTAGAGGTGCCCCGCCTCGGTGAGCCT
>JBAUVS010000467.1:0-3835 GCA_049583345.1 Woeseiaceae bacterium | reverse complement strand
CTCCGAATTGCACCAGGAACTGCGGGCCCTCCGCCGGCAATACGGAGATTCCGACGAGCTGACAAAACAATTTCTGGACGCCGACCTGACGGCGGCGCAGTCACACTAGTCCCCGGAATCCAGCCAGCCGCCTTCGAAGCCGATCGCTTCGAGTCCCTTGCGTACGTACGGGTTCTTCCGCATCGTGCGCCAGACCAGTTCGCTGCGCTGGTTCTCGAGCATCGCCAGTATCGGGCCCTGGTCGATGCCGAGATAGTCGTTGGCCACCCAGCCGAGTCCGGGCACGACCTTTCCCGACCGGCCGTCGTAGTTCCCGGCAGAGACACTCTCGTTGAAGGAATCCCGGAATCCGTACTTCGTGTACAGGTGTTCGCCGAAGCGGTCGCGCATCGCCATCAGCGCACGGACCGAAAGGACCGGCGTGAACGCGACCGAAGCGCCGGCTGCCGTCGGCGCGATGGTGCCGTCGTCGACCACCCGAATGGCGGCCGCGCCGCGCGCGGCGTAGGCGAAAAAGGTC
Organism: Woeseiaceae bacterium; assembly: GCA_049583345.1. Taxonomy (GTDB): domain Bacteria; phylum Pseudomonadota; class Gammaproteobacteria; order Steroidobacterales; family Woeseiaceae; genus UBA1847. The sequence goes on along the minus strand of JBAUVS010000467.1, from coordinate 3,315 downwards.
CGCTTCTTGCCCCGTACGGTCCGATCCGCGGACCCGCCGGGCCCGTCGCAGGCGGTCAGTCCCCAGATGTCGCCGCCGTAGCCTACCCAGTCGTTCGGGTTGTCCCGGGCGTAGGCGTATTGCGACAGCGTCGCCCGCCGGCTGTTCTCGAAATAGTCGATTCCCTTGCGGCGCATGAAGTCGTCGCGAATGCCGCGGAAGTCGATCCAGACATGCGAATACTGGTGACCGAACAGCGGCTCGAAAGCGAGGTGCTCGTACCCGTAATACGTCGTCCAGACCTCGTCGAGCCCCGTTGCCCAGCCCTCGTCCCAGGCGTTCCGGGTCACGGGATGGGTCGGCGAACCGAGCGCCAGGACGTAGATCAGCATGCCTTCGTTGTAGCCGATCCAGTCCTGACTCTCGAAGCCAGTCTCCGGCTTCCAGCCCATGGCGATTCCCTTCGACGCCGGATCGTTGGAGGCCGGCGGATCACCCGGGCCGCGCAGGAAGAACGTCCAGTCGGCGCGCCGGTACAACGCGTCCGCAGTCTCGCGAATGGCGCGTTCGACGGGATTGTCACGATCGTAATAGGACTGCGCGAACAGGACGCCGGCGAACAGCAGGCTCGTATCGACCGAGGAAAGTTCGATCCGACGGTGGCGCGTCCCCTTGCCGAAGTCGAGGAAATGATAGAAGAAGCCCCTGTAGCCGGCGACCCCCTCGGCCTCCGGCCCCTGCGGTGCGGCAAGATAGACTTCGAGGCAGTGCCGTGTCCGGGCGGCCGCCGCGGCACGCGAGACGTAACCGCGCTCGGCGCCGATGGCATACGCCGTGAGCGCGAATCCGGTCGCCGCGATGCTCGAGAACGGCGCGGATGGCCAACGGTCCGGGGCGAGGCAGTCTTCGGGGTCGGTTGTCTCCCAGAAGTAATCGAACGTCCGCCGGGCCAGTTCCTCCGCGAATGCGGATTCCTCGGGCGACAGGATGTCCGTGCGGTCGGTTGGCCCGGCGGCCGTGGAAAGCGGCGTCCCGCCGGCCCACGCGACACCGGCGGCAAGCAGCATGGCGAGTACGATGGTCGTCTCGAACGGGCGCAAATCCCCTCTCCTGTGGCGTCGACCTGAGTCGCAGTTGACATCGATTGCAAAGCAAAAAACCTTCTTTTTCAATCCCTCTTGCAATTTCTGACATCGATATCTAAGGTTGGCTCGACGCGCGGCTTCGCAGATCCCGGTTCCCCCGCCGCGCTCGAAGCGGCCGCCGGTCCGGGCGGCAAAGGCCGCCGCGACCAAATCCGGGGTGGGAAATGCCGATGAGACCTTGCCTGTCGACAGTGCGGACCAAGCTGCTGCAACTGGCCGTGCCGCTCGTATTACTCGTCGTCTCGGCGGACGCCGCGGACGAAACGCCATGGCACGATCCGCCCGAGATGGCCCCCTTCATCGACCAGCTCCTTGCGCGCATGACGCTCGAGGAAGAGATCGGGCAGCTCGGGCTCTTTACCAGTGACTGGTCCGTCACCGGACCGACCGTTCGCGAAGGCTACAGGGACGACATTCGCGCGGGACGCGTCGGAGCGATCTTCAATGCGTATACCGCCGATTTCACCCGCCAGCTCCAGCATCTCTCCGTGGACGACACCCGGCTCGGCATTCCGCTGATGTTCGGCTACGACGTCGTGCATGGCTTTCGGACGATATTCCCCATACCGCTCGGGGAGGCGGCATCCTGGGATCTCACCGCGATCGAGCGCAGTGCGCGGGTCGCGGCCACGGAAGCGGCCGCCGAAGGCATCAACTGGACGTTTGCGCCCATGGTCGACATCGCGCGCGACCCGCGCTGGGGCCGTATCTCGGAAGGTGCCGGCGAGGATGTCTACCTGGGCTCGCTCATCGCCGCCGCGCGCGTCCGCGGCTTCCAGGGCGATGACCTCGCGGCCGTCGACACAATACTGGCGACCGCAAAGCATTACGCGGCGTACGGCGCGGCGCAGGCCGGCCGCGACTACAACACGACGGACATGTCCGACCGTGTCTTGCGCACGACCTATCTGCCGCCATTCAAGGCCGCCGTCGACGCAGGCGTCGCATCGGTGATGACCTCGTTCAACGAACTGAACGGCATCCCCGCGACCGGCAATCACTATCTCATCACCGACATCCTGCGCGGGGAATGGGGCTTCAAGGGCTTCGTCGTCACGGATTACACGTCGATCAACGAGATGGTGCAGCACGGCTTTGCGAGCGACCTGCCGCACGCGGCCGAGCTCGCGATCGACGCCGGCGTGGACATGGACATGCAGGGCGGCGTGTTCACCGAATACCTGGGCCAACTGGTGAAGGAAGGGCGTGTGAGCCAGGCGCAGATCGAGCGCGCGGCGCGACGCATCCTGGAGATGAAGTACCGCCTCGGCCTGTTCGAGGATCCGTATCGTTACGCCGATCCCGCGCGCCAGGCGGCCGAGATCTACAAGCCCGAGTACCTCGAGGCGACGCGTGACATGGCGCGGCGCTCGATGGTGCTGCTGAAGAACGCCGCTGCCACCCTGCCCCTGTCCGACAAACCGGGCACCATCGCATTGATCGGTCCGCTCGCCGACAGCAAGTCCGATTTGATCGGCAGCTGGTCGGCGGCGGGCGACCATGACAAGAAACCCGTGACCGTACGCGAGGCGCTCGTTGCCCGTCTTGGCGATAGCGCCCGGGTGCTGTATGCGCGCGGTGCCGGTTATGCCTTCGGGGACGTCGGCGATCATTCCGGCTTCGAATCGGCGCTCGAGGCGGCGCGGGCGGCAGATATCGTCATCGCGGTCATGGGTGAGCGGGCGGACATGAGCGGCGAGGCAGCCAGCCGCACCAGGCTCGACCTGCCGGGCGCTCAGTCGGCATTACTGAAGCAACTCGTCGCCACCGGCAAGCCGGTGGTGCTCGTGCTGATGAACGGCCGTCCGCTGGCACTCGAATGGGCCGACGAAAACGTCGATGCGATCCTCGAGGCCTGGTTTCCCGGCACCATGGGCGGGCTGGCCGTCGTGGATGTGCTGTTCGGCGACTACAATCCGTCGGGCAAGCTGCCGGTGACGTTTCCGCGCACCGTCGGCCAGGTGCCGCTCTACTATGACGCGAAGAATACGGGTCGCCCGTACACGCCGGACAAGGTGGACGAAAAGTACCTGTCGCGTTACCTGGACACGCCGAACACGCCGTTGTACGCCTTCGGCTACGGGCTCAGCTACACGCATTTCGAATACTCGGATGTCTCGCTCGACGCTACCGAGATCGGTCCGGGCGACACATTGACGGCCTCGGTGACCGTGACCAATGCCGGCGACAC
>JBAUVS010000466.1:0-1553 GCA_049583345.1 Woeseiaceae bacterium | reverse complement strand
GTACATGGTGCCGTCGATGATCTTCTGTGTGCCCGCGTTCCCGAAGAATGCGAGCGGCAAGGTAGACCGCAAGGCGCTCGGCGACGAGCTGCAGCGCCGCGCGCGCGAGAACAAGGGCAGCGGATCGGAGGGGATGTCGCACGAGGCCCGGATCCTGATGGAGTCGATCCTGACGCACGCGCCACTGCTCGGCCGCCGCAATATCCTCGAGGCGAAGAACCTGTTCGATGCCGGCATGGATTCGCTGGCTTTCATCGCCGTGACGACGGACATCGAGCATCGGCTCGGCCTGTCGCTCGACCAGGACACGGTGATCCAGCTCGCGGAGATGTCCTTCGACGAGATCGTAAGGGAGGCGCGCGGCGAGACCCATCGCCTGACGCCGGGCGTGGACGAGGGCGAACGCCTGACGCTGCTCGACCGCATCAAGCGCCTGCTGCACATCCCGCGCGTCATCCGCAAGCCACGCGCCAACCGCGCGCTGCAGTTTATCGAGCGTTTCCCGGGATATCTCGCCGAACACGGTGCCCCCGACGTGCTCGCAGTCGGTTCGTCCTGCACGTTCCGCGCGTTCTTCCCGAAAAGTTTCGAACGGGCCGCGGCGCAACACGGCGCCAGCGTCACGTCGCTGAATGCGGGTTTCCCCGCTGTGAGCGTCGGCGGCATGCGCATGCTGTGCGAATACATCCGCGACCAGTTGCAGGCGGCGGGCCTGCGCGTGCCGCTGATCGTCTACGAGTTCGACGTGATGCACGTCAGTACGACGCCGCCGAGCGGCGACATCAACCTGGGGCCGGATTTTTTCTCCGGCAACGTGATCTCGCTGCGCGGCGGGCGCACGAATCCCGAGTTCGAATGGCTCGTCGAAACATCGGGCGCCTGGAACGCGCCCGACGAGTCGCATCAGAAGACCCGCAAGCCGGCGTGGGCGCGCAAGCGCGACCGGGTGATCGCACGTGCTTATCTCGGCGACGTGGAGTTCTCCGACGCGTCGTTGGAAACCTGGCTTGCCGGCGCGCGCGCACTGCGGGAGGTAAGCGACCGGATGCTGCTGTTCCTGCACCCGGCGGACCGCGAAATGCTCGACGAGCTGCGGGACGACGTCGCTACGGACAAATTGCATCGGCTCACCCGCGAACTCGGCGAGCAACTCGATGCGCCGATGCTGCCGTGGGAGGATTTCGACCTCGATCCTGCTGATTACCTCGACATCAATCACATGAACGCGCGCGGCGGCCGGGATCGCCTCAGCGGGCAGCTCGCGGCCATGGTTTTCGGCGGCGGCGCGTCGTCGCAACTCAGAAAAACTTCCTGATTTCAATCGCTTGGCGAAGCACGAGGATTCTGTAAGAAATCCCGACGATAAAATTCTAATTATGTGACCTTGTCGACCGTAATGGCACGCAATCGGGGAATAATAGCCATTCGCTACACGGGCACAGATAACGATGCTGGAAGACTACTCCGCGCTGGGTGAGAGGGCGTTCGGGCACGATGCCGAATCGCTGGTCACCATCGCGTATCAATCCCACCAGGATGCCCTGAAATTCCAG
>JBAUVS010000465.1:0-1708 GCA_049583345.1 Woeseiaceae bacterium | reverse complement strand
GACTTCCGCGGCATCCGCGACGACTTCATGCGCCGCAAGGGGATCGACTATTTCGAGAACAGCCGGCGCGCGACCCTGTCGCAGTACGCCTACGCCCGGGACAACCCGAACGACTGGGCAGGCTACGGCGGCGACATCTGGGGGCTGACCGCCTGCGATGGGCCCGGCGGGTCCGCGGATCGGACCGTACGGGGCAAGAAGCGGACATTCTTCGCCTACGCTGCGCGCGGTGCGGCCGCCATTCGGGTGGTCGACGACGGCACCATCGCGCCAACGGCGGCCGGCGCTTCGGTCGCGTTCACGCCGGTCCTTTCAGTCCGCGCGCTGATGGCGATGCGCGACCGCTTCGGCGAACACCTGTACACGAAGTACGGGTTCCGGGATTCCTTCAACGAGAGTGTCTCTGCCGGGAACTACGACGGCCGGTCGGGAAAGGTCGTGCCCGGACTCGGCTGGGTGGCCAACGACTATATCGGCATCGACCAGGGCCCGATACTGGCGATGCTCGAGAACCAGCGCAGCGAACTGGTCTGGCGCACGATGCGGAAGAATCCGTATGTACGCAGGGGCCTCGAGGCGATCGGCTTCGAAGGCGGCTGGCTCGATTCCGAGGACTAGTGTGACTGCGCCGCCGCCAGGTCGGCGTCCAGAAATTGTTTTGTCAGCTCGTCGGAATCTCCGTATTGCCGGCGGAGGGCCCGCAGTTCCTGGTGCAATTCGGAGCGCGCGGCGGCGTACTGGTCGTCGTCGTATACGTTATGCATCTCGTCCGGGTCCGCATCGAGATCGTAGAGCTCCCATTCGTCGATGTCGTAATAGAAGTGGATCAGCTTGTATCGCTGCGTCCGGATGCCGTAATGGCGCTTCACGGCGTGGATTCCCGGATATTCGTAATAGTGATAGTAGATCGCATCGCGCCATGCCGGTGCCTTTCCCTCCAGTATCGGTATGAGGCTTGCTCCCTGCATGTCGGCGGGTACGTGCGCCCCGGCCATCGAAAGAAGCGTCGGCGCCAGGTCGAGATTCTGCACCAGGTGCGTGTCGACGGAACCCGGTTCGATGACCCCCGGCCAGCGCACCAGCAGCGGCGTACGCAGGGATTGTTCGTACATGAAGCGCTTGTCGAACCAGCCGTGTTCGCCCAGGAAGAACCCCTGGTCGGACAGGTAGATGACGACGGTATTTTGCGCCAGGCCGGCACTGTCGAGATAGTCGAGGATCCTGCCGACACTGTCGTCCACGGATTGCAGCGTCGCGAGATAGTCCTGCATGAAGCGCTGATATTTCCATCGGGTGAGCGCTTCGCCCGAGGGCGGCGACTTCCGGAATTCGGCGTTGATCGGGCCGTAGACCTCGTCCCATTGTTTCCGTTGCGCGGCGGTCAGCCGACCGAGATTGTTTGCATAGGCTTCGTCATACCAGGGCAGGAAACCGTGCAAGCCCAGCGCTTTCGTGATCGCGGGATCGATCTTGTTGTCGCTGGTCAGTGACATGTGATCGGCGATCCGCATCTCGGCGGCGGAGGCCGCGGGGCGCCCGGCGTAGTCGTCGAAGAGGGTCGGCGGCTCCGGGAGCGGTGCCGACATAAAGTCGCCGAGGTGGTCCGGCCCGGGGAGCCACTCCCGGTGCGGGGCGCTGTGCCAGACCATCAGCATGAAAGGGCTGCCGTCGTCGTGTATTTTGTGCAGCCACGCCAGGGACATGTCCG
>JBAUVS010000464.1:0-1520 GCA_049583345.1 Woeseiaceae bacterium | reverse complement strand
GTCGCGGGCAGATCGATCGAAAGCCACGAGGTCTCGATCCCGCCGCTTGGCTTCGCGCGGACACTGCGGCTGCCGACGCGGCCGGTCGGCCTCGTCGCGTTCGCGCACGGGAGCGGCTCCAGCCGCTTCAGCCCGCGCAACGTCGCCGTGGCGGAGGCGCTGAACGAAGTCGTCCTCGGGACGCTGCTCTTCGATCTTCTCGCGGCGGAGGAGGAGAGCGACCGGCAGAACGTCTTCGACATTCCGCTTCTAGAGCACTTTCACTGAACGCAGAGTCGGAAGGGATTCCGGCGCGAGGCATTGTCTGATTCACTCTCTGCAGGTGATTTGCGGAGAGGGGATGATGACACGCAGCTTGAGTGAAGACCTTCGCGGTCGGGTGATTGAAGCCGTCTCGGAAGGGATTTCGACGCGGGAGGCAGCGCGGCGGTTCCGGATCGGGATATCGACGGCAGGCGCTTGGTACCGGCGCTATCGGGAGACCGGCGAGACGATTGCGCGCAAGCAGGGCCAGCCGTCGCGCTCGAAGCTCGATCCGCACGAGGGGTTCATCCTCGACCTCATCGCAGCAACCCCGGACATCACGCTGGCCGAGATCGCCGACCGGCTGGCGCGGGAACGCGGCGTGCGCGTCGTACCTTCGACGGTGTGGATGTTCCTCGCCAAGCGCGGCATCACGTACAAAAAAAGACGGCGCATGCCAGCGAGCAGCAGCGACCGGATGTGAAGGCCCGCCGGGAGGCTTGGTTCGACGGTCAGCTCGACCTCGATCCGGAGAAGCTGATCTTCATCGACGAGACCTCGGCCTCGACCAAGATGGCGCGCTTGCGCGGCCGGGCGAAGCGGGGCGAGCGCTGCCGTGCCGCCATCCCGCACGGTCATTGGAAGACTACCACCTTCACCGCCGGGCTGCGCCTCGACGGCCTGGCAGCGCCGATGCTGCTCGATGGCGCCATGAACGGGCCCGCCTTCCGCGCTTATGTCGAGCAGGTTCTCGCGCCCGAACTCGCGCCCGGAGACATCGTCGTCATGGACAACCTGCCCGCCCATAAGGTCGCCGGCGTCCGAGCCGCCATCGAAAAGGCCGGTGCCAAACTTCTTCTGCTGCCGCCCTATTCGCCCGACTTCAACCCCATCGAGATGGCCTTCGCCAAGCTCAAGGCGCTCCTGCGAAAGGCTGCTGCCCGAACCATCGACGAGCTATGGGCCGTCATCGCCGACTGCCTCAGCCAGTTCTCACCAGACGAATCCCGCAACTATTTCCAGGCCGCAGGATATGACCCGGAGTAAGTCGAATCCGCTCTAGCCGAGTTCGAGCTTGAGTTGATCCTGACAAGGACGGGCGAGGGACGCGAGGGCGCTCAGAGATCGCGAGGTCCGTCGCATAGGCGAGCACCATCAGGAAGTCAGCCCGTCTGACACCCGCTGCGGCCATCGCCTCTGCCCTCGTCGAACGAACGGGCAGGATATCGCAGTTGCCGCCCGGGCGGCAGACGATTTTCCGGGCCTAGAGCGTATTC
>JBAUVS010000463.1:0-6904 GCA_049583345.1 Woeseiaceae bacterium | reverse complement strand
GTGGCCGGCACTCGCGGCCCGCAGTGCGGCGGGCAGCACGCCCGGCACGCCGCGAATCGCGCCATCGAGCGCGAGTTCGCCGTAGATCTCCGTGTCCGCGAGCGGCTCGGCCCGGATCTGTCCGCTGGCGGCCAGTATGCCGAGTGCGATCGCGAGGTCGTAGCGGCCGCCGGCCTTGGGCATGTCGGCCGGCGCCAGGCTGACGATGATGCGCGACAGCGGGAAATCGAAATTCGAACTCAGGATCGCACCGCGCACGCGGTCCTTGCTCTCGCGCACCGCCTTCTCGGGCATGCCGACGATCGCGAAGGTCGGCAGTCCGCCGCCGAGAAACACCTCGATGGACACCGGCGGCGCGTCGGCGCCGAACTGGGCACGGCTTTTCAGGACGGCGAGACTCACCGCAACGGCCCTCCCTGGCCTTGGTTTTGACCTCTTGAGTCATTGCGAGCGAAGCGAAGCAATCCATGGATTGCTTCGTCGGCTACGCCTCCTCGCAATGACAGTCAGCAGGTCCTGACAGCTATTTCTTGTCCATGTCCGCGAGACGCTTCTCCAGTGCTTCGAGCTTCTCCCGCGTTCTGGCCAGCACCGCCCGTTGCACCTCGAACTCCTCGCGCGTGACGAGGTCCAGCCGGCCGAGTCCGCTGGCCAGGATCGAGCGGAAGTTCTCCTCGACGTCCCGGCGCGCCGCACGCAGGCCGTCCGGCAGCGACTCGACGAGCTTCCTCGCCAGGTCCCGTATCGATTCGTCACTCATGGCCCCCTAGATACCGCAGCCCCCGAAAAAACTCCAGCCGGATATCGGCGCATGCCGGCGGGATTCTCGGTGCCGCTCACCAATTTGGTGCGCGGCCGCGTCTGCGTGCGCCCCAACTGTGCAGCGACCCGTTGTCCCCTTTTTCAAGTGGTTGTTGTCAAAAACATTTCTCATCTTGGCACGAAAGCTGCTCAGGGACAGGGCACGACGATTAACTCAGGCACCAGAGGGAGCTATCAAAATGAAATCGTTATTCAAAACCGGTTTGATCCTGACGCTGCTGACGGCCGGCGGCTTCGCACAGGCCGACCTGACGGCGAATATCGGCTACGCGAGCGAGTACATCTTCCGCGGCATCCCGCAGAAGAACTCGTCGGCGAGCGGCGGCCTCGACTTCACGTCCAACGGCTTCTACGTCGGCACCTGGGCCGCGGACGTGGGCGACGGACTGGAAACGGACCTTTACTTCGGCTATGGCGGCGATGCCGGCGACTTCAGCTACAGCGTCGGCTACACCGGCTATTTCTACACCGGTGACTTCGACGACACGTACCAGGAGATCAACCTGGGTGGCGGCTACGGCCCCCTGTCGGTCGACGTCGCCCTCGGCCAGTACGACAATTTCGACGGTCCGACGCTCGATTATTCCTACTACGCGGTGACATATACGGCGGACAACGGCCTGTACGGCAAGGTCGCGGGCTTCGGCCAGGACGCAAACGGCAACTATCTCGAGCTCGGCTACGGCACGACGGTCTCCGACATCGATCTCGGCGTCGCGCTGATCTTCTCCGACTCCGATCTGCTCGGCGGCCAGGACGATCAGAACATCGTGTTCACGATCGGCAAGACCTTCGACCTCAAGTAAATCAACGAAACGGGGCGGCGCGGCGCCGCCCTGGATTCCTGTCTCAGGGGATACAACGTCATGAAAATGATCACTGCGATCATCAAGCCGTTCAAGCTCGATGACGTCCGCCAGGCCGTCGCCGACATCGGCATCCAGGGCATCACGGTTACCGAAGTCAAGGGCTTCGGCCGTCAGCGGGGCCATACCGAACTCTATCGCGGCGCCGAATACGTGGTCGATTTCCTGCCCAAGGCAAAGATCGAACTGGCCGTCGACGATTCGGTCGCCGACCAGGTCGTCGAGGCCATCGCCAATACCGCCCGCACCGGCAAGATAGGCGACGGCAAGATTTTCGTCTCCGATCTGACCGAAGCCATCCGCATTCGCACCGGCGAGACCGGCAGCGAAGCCGTCTGACAGCCACGAAGCATCGGAGGAATTCAATCGTGGATGAAATCACAGCACTTTCCGGGAAGGTCACCGAGCTGTCCTATGCCCTCGACACTTTCTATTTCCTCGTCACGGGCGCGCTGGTCATGTGGATGGCCGCCGGCTTCACGATGCTGGAATCCGGCCTCGTCCGTGCCAAGAACACGGCCGAGATTTTGCTGAAGAACGTCGCCCTCTACGCGATCGCCAGCATCATGTACATGCTCTGCGGTTACGCGATCATGTACCCGGGCGCCTTCGAAGGCGGCATGTTCCAGAGTCTCGCAAACGTCGCCAGCGGCCTGCTCACCAGCGCCGACAACGACGCCGCCGCCGTCATCTCGGGAGCGGCGCCGAACCATTCCAACCTGTCGGACTTCTTCTTCCAGGTCGTGTTCTGCGCCACCGCGATGTCGGTAGTCTCGGGCGCCGTCGCCGAGCGAATGAAGCTGTGGGCGTTCCTGCTGTTCGCCGCGGTCCTCACCGGGTTCATCTATCCCGTGCAGGGTTTCTGGAAGTGGGGCGGCGGCTGGCTGAACGTCGGAGACGGCACGGTCGGCTTCCTCGACTTCGCGGGTTCCGGCATCGTGCACCTGTGCGGCGGGGCGGCGGCGCTGGCCGGCGTGCTGTTGCTCGGTGCCCGCAAGGGCAAGTACGGCCCCGGCAAGCAGATCAACCCGATACCCGGCTGCAACCTGCCGCTGGCCGCGCTCGGCACGATGATCCTGTGGCTGGGCTGGTTCGGATTCAACGGCGGCTCGGAGCTGATCGTCTCCAACGTCGGCGAGGCCAATGCCGTCTCGCTCGTGTTCGTCAACACCAACATGGCGGCAGCCGGCGGACTGGTCGCGGCGCTGGTGCTGGCGCGCATCTGGTTCGGCAAGGCGGACCTCACGATGGCGCTGAACGGCGCGCTGGCCGGCCTCGTCGCCATCACGGCCGAGCCGCTGGCGCCGGAGCCCCTGGTCGCGACGATCGTCGGCGCGATCGGCGGCCTGCTCGTCGTCGCCTCGATCGTGCTGCTCGACAAGGCCCGCATCGACGATCCGGTCGGCGCCATCTCGGTTCACGGCGTCTGCGGCATGTGGGGCCTGATCGCGGTGGCGTTCACCAATCCCGAGGCTTCGCTGAAATGGCAGTTGATCGGCCTGGTATCCATCTTCGTCTGGGTGTTCGCGACGAGCTTCGTCGTCTGGTTCGTGATCAGGAAGATCATGGGCATCCGGGTCTCCGAGGAAGAAGAATACGAAGGCGTGGATCTCAGCGAGTGCGGACTCGAGGCCTATCCCGAGTTCAAACCCGCGGAGTGACGCCGCGCGGGGCAAGCCGCGGACACGCCGCGCGGGCGGCTCCGCGGCCCCCGCCGATTTTGCTTATGCTTGGAAAATCCCCCCATCAAGCAAGCACTTAGCGGGCCTTCGGGCCCGCTTTTTTGGGGTCCGGGGCAGCCTGCCGGACCGATTCCTCAGAGGTGCCTGTGACTGATGTCACAACAATGCGGGCCCGTGCGTGGTTTAATTCCCGGCGACCCCACGTCCTGCAGGATTGCCCAGGAATGAGACTCGACCGGTGGATTCTCGCAGCCTCCACGACGGCCCTGATCGCGGCCGGCGCGAGCATGGCGGGCGAGATTTACAAGTGGACCGACGAGCAGGGCAACGTGCATTACGAGGATCGCCTGCCGGCGGGCGCCGAGGACGTGGAGCACGTGGATATCCTGTCCCGGAACACCGACAACGCCGCCGTGCAGGCGCGTCTCGATGCGGCCCGGGAGGCCCGTGCCGACAAGGCCAAGGCCGCGGCGGACGCGGCGGCCGAGTCGGCCAAGGCGGAAGACCCCGACGCCGATCCGGCCAAGCGCGCCGAGAAATGCCAGATGTACCGCGACCGGCTCGAGTCGTTCCTGCGCTCCCAGCGCCTGTACACGGAAGACGCGAACGGCGAGCGCAAGTACCTCGATGAGTCCGAGACGATGGCCGCCCGGCAGAAGGCGCAGGAGCAGGTCGAGAAATACTGCGGCAGCTAGAGACTGCCAGAGCCTGAGCCAGGCTCTCATCCCCTCGCCTGCCGTTGCATCCCCGATGGGGATGGCGGAGCCCAGCAGGTACAATCGGTGCACCATTTTCATGGAGCACGCGGCTTGAGTTCGACAGCGGAGTCCGAGAACAGGGCAACGCAGGCGTATCTCCCCGACTTCTGCGCCGCCGCTACGGTCTTCATCGTGGTGCTGATCGCCGAACTCGTGGCGATACTGCTGACGCTGGCCGCCCACGACTCGCCCGGCCCGTTCCTCGTCCGGCTCGCGAAGAACTCGCTGTTCATACTCTGGCTCGCGTTGCTGTCATCCGCCGTGATGTGCCTGTTCCGCGGCCAGCTCGAGAGCGCCGGCAAGACCCGCGCGTTCGTCGTGAGTTTCATCGTCATCGAACTCCTGTGCCTCGTACTCGCGGAGCTCTCCTATCACCTGTCGTGGTGGTTCCCCGATTTCATCACCGTAGCCGACACGCATGCGCGGTTCCTCGCCCGGACCTTCGCCATCAGCTCGATCCTGATCGGGCTGGCGATGCGCTACCTGTACGTGTCCAGCGAGTGGCGTCGAAGCATCGTGCTCGAGGCCCAGGCACGCATCAGCGCCCTGCAGGCCCTCATCCGCCCGCACTTCCTGTTCAACAGCATGAACACGATCGCTTCCCTGACGCGCAGCGACCCGAAACAGGCGGAAGAGGCCGTCGAGGACCTGTCCGACCTGCTGCGCGCCAACCTCGGCGCGTCCGGCGATCGCAGCACGCTGAAGCAGGAACTCGAGGTGGCGGCGATCTACCAGCGCATCGAGAAGCTGCGCCTCGGCAATCGGCTGCGCGTGCGCTGGGACGTCAAGGATCTGCCGATGCGCGCCCTGATCCCGAGCCTTACGATCCAGCCCCTGCTCGAGAACGCGATCTATCACGGCGTCGAGCTGTTGCCGGAGGGCGGCGACGTCGTCGTCGCGGGCCGCCGCGACGGCGACACGATCGAGATCACGATGTCCAATCCCGTCGCCGACGGCGGAGGCCGTTCGACGCCCGGCAACAAGATGGCACTCGCCAACATCCGCCAGCGCTTCGAACTGGCGTATGGCAACCGTGGGACGGTCGATGTGGAAACCGAGGGGTCGAGCTACTGCGTCCGACTGCGCTTCCCGCGCGACGAGAGGCCGGCGTGAGGCTGCTGATCGTCGACGACGAGAAGCCGGCGCGTGACCGCCTGCGGCAGCTCGTCGACGAGTCGGGCAAGCACGAGGTCGTCGGCGAGGCGGCAACCGGCGAGCAGGCGCTGTCACTGGTATCGGAACTCGCACCCGACGTCGTCCTGCTCGACATCCGCATGCCGGGCCTCGGCGGGATCGAGACGGCGCATCATCTGAATGCGCTGGACGAGCCGCCGGCCGTCGTCTTCACGACCGCGTACAACGAGTACGCCATCGAGGCGTTCGACGCGCGAGCCATCGGCTACGTCCTGAAGCCGGTGCGGCGCGAGCGGCTCGAGGGTGCACTCGCGCACGCGGAACGCCTGACGCGGCGCGCCCTGACGGAACTCGAGTCGGTTTCCGGAGCGCCGAGCGGACGGCAGCACGTGTGCGCGCTTGCGCACGGCGAGTTGCGGCTGATCCCGCTCACCGAAGTCCGCTATTTCAGCGCGGACCTCAAATACGTCTGCGTCCATCATGAATCCGGCGAGGACCTGATCGACGACTCCCTGAAATCGCTGGAGGATGAATTTGCCGGCGAGTTCGTGCGTATCCACCGCGGCGCGCTCGTCCGCATCGACGCCATCGAACGGCTGGAGAAACGGCCCGGCGGGCAGACACGCGTCGTACTGCGCGACGCGGCGGCCGATACGGAGGCCGGCGACGAGCTCGTCGTCAGTCGCCGCCACCTCCCGGACGTGCGCCGGCGGCTGAAACACGGCAGGACCACCGCATGAACATCCGCATCGCGACACGCAGGAGTGCACTGGCGCTCTGGCAGGCCGAGCACGTCGCGGCGGCGCTGCGTCGATTCGACGACGTCGGCGCCGTGGAACTCGTGCCGCTGACGACGCGCGGCGACGAGGTACTCGACCGCAGCCTGCAGAAAATCGGGGGCAAGGGTCTGTTCATCAAGGAACTCGAACTCGCGATGCGCGCCGGCGACGCGGACATCGCCGTCCACTCGATGAAGGACGTGCCGGCCGAGATGCCGGACGGCTTCTGCATCGCGGCCACGCTCGCGCGGGCGAACTGCGCCGACGCGCTCGTGGCGGGCGACGGCATGACACTCGGCGCGCTCGCCGAAGGCGCACACATCGGCACGTCCAGCCTCCGGCGCCAGGCACAGATCCGCCTGCTGCGCCCAGACGTATCGATCGGACCGCTGCGCGGCAACGTCAACACCCGCCTCGCGAAACTCGACGCCGGCGACTTCGATGCGATCGTGCTCGCCGCGGCCGGCCTCGAGCGGCTCGGCCTGCAGGCACGGATCAGCCAGCAATTCTCGCCGGACGAGATGTTGCCCGCGGTGGCCCAGGGCGTCATCGGCATCGAGTGCCTCGTATCCGACGACCGCCTGCGGGCCCTGCTCGGCCGTCTCCACGACGAGACCGCGGCCCGGACCACGGCCGCGGAGCGCGCGGTCGCAAGGACGCTCGAGGCCAGCTGCCAGTCTCCCATCGCGACCCTCGCGCTGATCCGCGGCGGGGAAATGGCGATCGCCGGGCTCGTCGCGATGCCGGACGGCAGCGAGTCGATCCGTGCCGACCTCGCCGGGCCCGCCGACGATGCCGGCGACGCCGAGCGCCTCGGCGAACGGCTCGCGCGGCAGCTTCTCGCGCGTGGCGCCGGCGATATC
>JBAUVS010000462.1:0-4403 GCA_049583345.1 Woeseiaceae bacterium | reverse complement strand
ACGTAGGGAAGCATCGCGTCGACAATCTCGCGGCGTGCGGGCGGCTTCCAGTCTGGGCGCAGGCGATGTTCCAGCCGCGCCAGGAAATACGGGTCCTGGTAGGCCTGCCGCCCGATCATCACGCCGTCCACGCGCCCGAGCACGTCCTCCGCCTGCGCGAGTGCCGTGACCCCGCCGTTGACGACGATCGTGAGCTCGGGAAACTCGTCCTTGAGGGCGAAGACGCGCTCGTGCCGGAGCGGCGGTACTGTGCGATTCTGCTTCGGGCTCAGTCCGTCGAGGAGCGCGATCCGCGCATGCACGATGAATTTTTCGCAGCCCGCGGCGGCCACGACCTCGACGAAGCGCGACAGGAATTCCGCGCTGTCGAGATCGTCGATGCCGATGCGCGTCTTGACCGTCACCGGGACGTCGACCTCCGCGCGCATCGCCCGCACGCAATCGGCGACGACGCCGGGCGAGGCCATCAGGCAGGCGCCGAAGCGGCCGCTCTGCACGCGATCGCTCGGGCAGCCGACGTTCACGTTGATCTCGTCGTAGCCCCGCGCCGCACCCAGGCGGGCGGCCTCGGCCATGAGTCCCGCATCGCTGCCGCCGACCTGCAGCGCGACCGGGTGCTCGGCCTCATCGAAACGCAGCAGCGACCCGGCGTCACCGTGATGCAGCGCCGCCGCCGTCACCATCTCCGTATACAGCAGCGCCGACGGCGTGAGCCGCCGCAGGAAGTAGCGGCAATGGCGGTCGGTCCAGTCCATCATCGGCGCGACGGCCACCCTCGCGGTGCCTCGATTTTCGGCTAGAAAAGTCATCCTAGATAAGTATATTTCTCAATAAAATATGGCGAATTCCTAACCTGCTCTATCATTTAAGGCGGGCGTTCAGAATTGCATATTCAGGCCCGCGAAAATCTGCCACTGGGGCTGGCCCGGGCCCTCGTCGAACACCGAAACCTGCGGCTCCACAAATGCGTTGTAGACGGTTCGCCCCCTCTTGAATACCTTGCCGATCCGCGCGCCGACGGGGACGCTGTAATCGTGGCTGTGGAAGCTGTAATTCCAGACGGGCGCGGTGCCCGTGTACCAGCCGTCGCCGAGTTGCAGAAACGTGAACGGCTGGAAGGCCATCAGATTCACACGTTCGTGTCCACTGCTGCTGCCGATGCCGACGCGATAGATCAACAGGTAACCGAACTGGAACTTCGCGGATTGGGCATTGAAATAGACATTGGCCACGCCCACCTGCCACTGGTCGCTGCCCAGCGCATCCTTGCTCGCCGTGGGCACCACGATGTCCGGACCGATGCCGAAGCTGATGGCCGGGTTGCCGGTATCGATCAGGTAGGCGGCGAACACGTCGGCATCGCCCAGCCCGGTCTCGGCACCGCCGTTGTTGCCGGTGGGAAAAGTGTTGAACGGCAAGCTGGCCCGGATGAGCCAGTGGGTGTCCCGGAGCGACATCGGTGCGGCATACCGGAGGATCAGCTGGTTGGCATCGTCGTTCGAATTCGACAGCTCGCCGATGTAGTAGTCCTGGATGTTGAAGGCGGTGGTGTTGGCCAGCGGATTGTTGGCCTGAGCGGCGCTCGAGTCTCCCGACTCCTGCGCATACGCGGCCGACACGAAGCCGGCAGCGAGCAAGATCGAAACGGTCGGGAGCAGTCGGCCTATCACTGGGAGTCTGCACATTTTTTTGCATTACCTTTCAATAAGTTAAGTAATATATGTCGAAATCGGTCGAGGCAGCCGGAGCTTCGCCCGGGGGTCCCTATTCAGGATACACCCGCTTCCAATCCTGCTTCATGTCGACCAACGTCCAGCCGCGCTCGCTTGCCTCGTCCAGGCCCTCATTGAGCCGGCCCATGGCCGACTGGCGATCGTAGGCGAATTCGCGTCCGGCGTCGGTGTGATGCACCAGCAGGCCGAAACGTGGCGTCCGGTCGCCGGCATCGCGCGGGATCGTCGTGTATTCGAGCATCTGCAGGTCGCCGTCGGAGTTGCCGGCCGCGAAGATCGGCCGTCGGCCGATGTGCTGATAGATGCCGACCGGCTTGCCGGTCTTGTCGTCCACCAGGATGATCTTGCCCTGCTTCACGATCGTCGGGATGCCGTCACGCATCTCGAACGTCGCGTCGAGCGTCGTGCCGACCACCTGCTCCGGAGGGATGCCGTAGACCGGCTCGGCAAACACGCGCAGGAAGTCGATGCCGCCGCCGGAGACGATGAAGGTCTTGAAGCCATTGGCGCGCAGATAGTCCAGCAATTCGAGCATGGGCTGATACACCATCTTCGTATAGGGCATGTCCGTCGTCGGGTGCCGCGCCGTCGCCAGCCAGCTTGCCACGGCGTCGTGGAACGCTTCCGCGGTCATCCCCGCGTGCGCCGTCACCAGCACCTTCAGCACGCCCGCCTCGCCGGACGCCATGAGGCCCTTCATGTCGCCAGCCACAGCGCTCCTGAACGGCTCCGTCGTCTTCCACTCCGGATGCTCGGCCGCCATCGACCGGATGCGGTCGAGCGCCCAGAAGGCCTGGAAATAGAGCGGCTGCTCGCTCCACAGAGTGCCGTCGTTGTCGAACGTCGCGATGCGCTCGGGCACGGGCACGAAACCGGGACTGCCTGCGTCGGTCACCTCGTCGACGAACGCAACGATCGCCGACTTCGAGGCGCCGTCGTTCCACGACGGCAACGGATCGTTCTGTGCGGCCGCCATGCCGGCGGCGACCAGCAACACAACGAGTGCGGGAAACGTGGAGACCGGTCGTTTCATGACAGTACCTCGGACAGCAGCGCGGCCTCCGGCTATATCATACATGCGGCCCGCAGAACACCTAGAATGATCACTTTGCGCGTTCGGGGCCAAGATAGAATATCGTCAGGGACTGCAATGAGAACCGGCATGCACAACAAGACTCGATTCTTGCCACTGGGTTGGCTGGCACTCGCGATCATCGTCATTCCGAATGTGACGCTCGCCGCGGGTCGCGACAAGACCTGGGAGCTCCAGGCCAGCCTGTTCAGCACGTCGTCGCTGTCGCTGAAGGGCGAACAAGGTTCCGGCCTCGCGATCAACAGCGATCTCGGCTTCGGCGTCGGCGCCACCTACAACTTCAACAATCACTGGGCACTCGGCATCGGTCTCGACTGGGTATCGCCTCGCTACACCGCGACCTACATCCCGGAGGCCGGTCCGCCGGCGCAGACCCTCCGCGCGAACCTGGACACGCTTTCGCTGCAGGTCAAAGGCACCTACAACTTCCTCGAGGGTCCGCTCACGCCGTTCGTGCAGGCCGGATTCGGCTGGACGAACGTCGACTCGAACATCGCGAGCGGGCCGCCGTCCACCGGCTGCTGGTGGGATCCGTGGTGGGGTTACATCTGCGACACGTTCTACAACACCTACGGCGACGACCTCGTGTCCTGGTCCGGGGCGGTCGGCGTGCGCTGGGACATCAGTCCGTATTTCTCGCTGAAGGGCTCCTACGGCATCCTCGAGATGAACACGAGCCCGAATACCCAGGACGCCTCGATCGATTCGTTCCGCGCGGACTTCGTCTGGCGTTACTAGGCGCGCAATTCGCGCTGCAGGCGAAGATAGATGCCGTTGGTCCAGCCGAAGCCGTCCTGGACGTCGTATTCGCCGCCCTTGCCCGCGAGCCCCGGCGAGATGACGTCGTATTTCTCGAGCAGGCGGCCGCTGTCTTCGTAGACCCTGACGACGGTATCGATCCAGCGCCGCGCACCTTCCCGGGCCAGCCCGGCATGCCCGTACCGGATAAGCGCCTCGTATACGGTCCATTGTGACGGCGCCCAGCCGTTCGGCGCATCCCACTGTTGCCCGGTGTCGCAAAGGCTCGTGACCCAGCCGCCGTCCGCCAGGAACTCGGCCTCGAGTCTCTCGGCCACCCGCCTCCCCTGCGCCTCGGTGGCGATGCCGAATGCCATCGGGCAGGCGGATGCGATCGACAACTTCGGACTCGGCGTGAGGTCCGGTAATACGAGATCCGTGAACAATCCCGCGCGTTCGTCGAAGAAAAGCGTGCGCAACAGGTGCTCGCGCGAGCGCGCCTTGTCCTCGAACTGCGCGGCGCGCTCACCTTCGCCGGCGGTCTGGAAGTTACGTGCGATCAGTCGTTCCAGGTTGAGCAGCAGGGTATTCAGGTCGACCGGCACGATCCGGGTCGTGCGGATGCTGTCCAGTGAATTGTCTTCTGCCAGCCAGCGCGACCCGAAATCCCAGCCGGATTCGCACCCGGCACGCAGGTCCCGATACAGCTCTTCGGCCGGTCGCCCGGAGCATGAGGACAATTCAATGTCTTCCGCGTAGCTCTCCTGCCTCGGCTCGGCGACGTCGTCCCAGTAGCGGTTGAGGCAGGCATCGCCGGCGGCAACCACTCGACGATGCGC
>JBAUVS010000461.1:0-5784 GCA_049583345.1 Woeseiaceae bacterium | reverse complement strand
CGCGAGGAGCCTCTTCTACCGGGTCGCCGCGTCGGGCGCGTTGCCGGTGTCCTGGTTCCGCGACGTCGACCCGGCGACGGTCGCGAAGGCGAAGAAGACGGGCCGGCTGAAGCTCGAGATCGTCAGCCATTGCTGGCGCTACGGGCATTTCCTCACCTACCAGCTCAGCTCGCTGGTCAATCACCGCAGCAACAAGTTCGAGGTCACGATGACCGTGTTCCACGCCGCCGGGGACGAGGCCGTGATACGCGTGCTCGACTATTTCGGCCGCATGGAAGTGCCGGGCATCCGCTGGAACTGGCGGCCACTGCCGACCGAACAGCTGTTCCGGCGCAGCATCGGACGCAACCTCGCCGCGAAGGAGACCGAGGCCGACTGGATCTGGTTCACCGACGCCGACATCCTCTTTCACGAACGCTGCCTCGACACGCTCGCCGACCTGCTGCAGGGTCGCGACGACGCGCTCGTGCACCCGCGCATCGGCCTCGGCACCGCGCTGTTACCGGAGGACGACCCGATCCTCGAGAGGGGCCGGCAGGGACCCAACCTGCTCGAGATACCGCTCGACCGTTTCAAGCCCTACGGCGGGCCCCGGCCGAAGGCCAAGGGTCCGCACCAGATCACGCACGGCGACATCGCGCGTGCCTGCGGTTATTGCGATTCGATCCGGTACTACCAGACCCCGGCCGCGCGCTGGATGAAGACCTACGAGGATCGTGCCTTCCGCTGGCTGATCGGCACTCACGGTACGCCGCTCGACATCCCCAACGTCTGCCAGATCCGGCACATCGTCAAGGGCCGCTACGCGAAAGACTCCTGGCTCACCCGCCTGCGCAAGTTCATCCGCAAGTCCCAGGACCGATAGCCCGGTCTCACGACACTGCGTTGGGGGTTGTTGCGAGCGAAGCGAAGCAATCCTGTCTGGATTGCTTCGTCGCTGCGCTTCTCGCAATGACCAGGTGGTGGCCCGTCAAAAGAGTTTCTTGAAGAAATTCTTGATGCGGCGCGACAGGCTCGCCTTGTTCGCGTGCGGGAAGGGTTCGTCGGGGACGGGCTGGCCGAGGAACGCGCAGAGCTTCTCCCAGCCGGAATCGCCCGGCAGATCGATGACGAGCAGGTCGGCCGGCCGGTCTTTGAAATAGTCGAGGACTTCGCGGTTGTGCCGCTCGTAACGGGCGACGTAGACGTCTTCGTTGCCTTCCGGAGCGCCCGCGTCGTCGCCGTAGATCCAGCGCCGCATCGGCGTCTCGGTGCGAGCGAAGTCCCTGACCTGGCTGCGGATCCAGGCGTCGGCCGGGCGGCGGGTCAGGATGAAGCGGCTGCCGGGGAAGCGTTCGTCGAGTTCGCGGTAGAGGATCGGCCACGGGTTGTCCTCGAACGCGTCGTAGTCGTCGGCCATGGCAATCGCCCTGTCCAGCACCTTCGACGCGATGTCGGGATCCTTGGTGCCGAACGAGCCCCTGACGCGGTAGCCGAGCTGCGTGAGCGCGCGCTCGAGGCTCGTCGTGCCGGTCTTGTGGAAGCCGATGCAGAACACCTTGGGTCGCATGCCCGCAATTGTAGCCGCAACCGGGCTGTCTTCACGCGCCCCGATCCCGGCGTCCGGACCCCATTACGACCGGGTGCGTCGCGCCAGGTGTGAGAGAAACTCGGCCGTGGAATGTTCCCAGCTGCGGCTCTCGGCGAACCGGCGGCAGGCGGCGCGGTCGAGCGTCAGCGCGGCCGTGCAGGCACGGGCGAGATCTTCGTCGAGCACCCCGGTCTCGCCGTTGCGGACGACATCCACCGGTCCGGTGACGGGATAGGCCGCGACCGGCAGGCCGCAGGCCATGGCTTCGAGCATGACGATGCCGTAAGTGTCGGTCCGGCTCGGGAACACGAAGACGTCGGCGCCGGCCACGTGGCGGGCGAGGTCCCGGCCGAATTTGAAGCCGAGGAAGCGGCAGTCGGCATACTTGCGGGCGAGGGGCACCCGGTCGGGGCCGTCGCCGATGACGACCTTGCTGCCCGGCAGCTCGAGGTCCAGGAACGCCTCGATGTTCTTCTCCACCGCGACGCGGCCCACGCAGACCCAGATCGGTCGCGGCAAGTCGTAGGCGACCGGTTCGTCCGGCCGGAATACGTCGGTCTGCACGCCGCGGGTCCAGATGACCACGTCGGTAAAGCCGCGCCCTTGAAGCACCTGCCGGATGCCCTCGGTCGGGACCATCGTGCGGGCCGCAGGCGCATGGAACCAGCGCAGGCCCGCGACGGTCCATTCAACAGGTATAGGAAATCTGGCCCGGATGTACTCGGGGAACTGGGTGTGATAAGCGGTCGTGAACGGCAAGCCCCGGCGGATGCAATAGCGGCGCACGGCCAGCCCGACCGGGGCCTCGGTAGCGACGTGGACGCAGTCCGGGTCGAAGGCATCGAGTTCGTTGCGGATCGCCCGGCCGGCGAACACCGACAGCCGGATCTCCGGGTAGGTCGGGCAGGGCACGCTGCGGCGGCCTTCGGGCGTGACCATGAGGACCTCGTGACCCGCCGCGACCAGCGTGTCCCGGGTATTGCGGAGCGTCGTGACGACGCCGTTGACCTGCGGGGTCCAGGCGTCGGTGGCAATTGCAATGCGCATGGCCGGCAATGCTCGATAGCGGTGGTAAAAGCCAGATTACGATAATGTGACAATCATTTGACACCCGCAGGCTCACTTTCACCGGAGCGTCACGCCGACTTCATCCGCGTGTCGCACTCCTCGGGGAAAATGGGCGTCATCGGGAGGACCGGAACCGGCACATGGCAGACGTCATTGCGTATTTCAACACGATCGAAGGCGATATCTGCCTTCGAGTGAACCGGTTGAGCCACCGGATCTGGCTGCGGCGCTTCTTCTCCGTTGTCAGCCGGCTGGGCAACGGCGGTTTCTGGGTGCTGGCGGGTCTCGCCCTGCTGCCCCTGCAGGGCAGGGCGGCGCTGCCCGCGATGCTGCAGATTGCGCTGACCGCCGGCGTCGGCATCGTGGTCTACAAACTGCTGAAGAATCGCCTGGTCCGGGAGCGTCCCTACGTCAATCATCGCGGCATCCTGTGCGGCGCGGTACCGCTGGACCGCTACAGCTTCCCGTCCGGACACACACTCCATGCGGCGAGCCTGACGATCCTGCTCTGCCACTTCGAACCGCTGTTGCTGCCGGTCGTGCTGCCGTTTGCGGTGCTCGTCGCCGCCTCGCGCATCGTCCTCGGTCTGCATTATCCGAGCGACGTCGCCGTCGGCGCGGTGATCGGCGCGACATTGGCGACCGCGAGCCTGCTGTTATTCGCTTCCTGAGCGCTACAGGAATCTGTCCAGGGCGACGCCGGCCCAGACCACGAGTACCAGCACCAGGCTGAAGAAAACGGCCGCGGAGCCCAGGTCCTTGGCGGCGCCGGACAATTCATGGTGCTCCTCGCCATGACGATCCACCACGGCTTCGACCGCGGTATTCAGCAATTCGACGATCAGCACGATCAGGCAGACGCCTATCAGCAGCGCGCGTTCGAGCGGCGTGCGGCCGAGCCATAACGCGCAAGGCACGAGCAGAATGGCGAGTACGGATTCCTGCCGGAATGCCGCCTCGTTCTTCCACGCATGCGCGATGCCCTGCGCCGAATAGACGGTGGCTCGCAGTAACCTGCGGAGGCCGGTATTGCCGGGCTTTCCCACGTCGCGGTTCCGAATTCAGGCCGAATGATCGCGGATACTATAACAACCGACGAGGTACCGCGTGCCGGGTCACGCGGCGAGAGAGGGCGCGTCGCCCGGTTCGCGGACGACGTTTTCCGCGATGACGGCCAGATGCGGCTCCGGGAAGTTCGGTCGTGGCTACGGGCCCGGGAGGTCTACGATGTCGCCGGGCCGGTGCAGCCCGCCGGCGCGAACCCTGGTGGCATTGGTATTTGACAGTCGCCTTATGCGGAGCTGACAGTGCGCTTGCAGGACAGCTGCGGCTAAAGGAGTGCGGACGATGCGGGCTTTTGCGATGGCGGCGGTAGTGGGTGGTCTCGTGCTCGGCGCTTGTGCAAATACGGCGGGCCGGGCGACGGATTTCGGCACCTGGAACGCGATCGGCGGAATACCCTGGCATACCGACGGCGGCATGGCGGAAGCGGGACCGTACAAGAAGGCGGGTTTCGAGGAGATGGGTTTCCTGGTCTCGCCCGCGCCCTACGCAGATTTCCGCATGCGCGTCGAGTTCTGGGTCGACGCCGACACGAACAGCGGCATAATGATCCGTTGTGCCGACGCGGAGGCCATCACCCCGACGGTTTGCTACGAGATCAATATCTGGGACGCGCATCCGAATCCGGATGCACGGACCGGTGCGATCGTCATGAACGCGAAGCCGCTTGCGCACGTGATCACCGCCGGGCGCTGGAACACTTGCGTCATCGAGGCTGTCGGCGACACCGTCACCGCGACGTTTGACGGCGTTCTCACCGCGCAGCTTACCGACGCGAAGCTGCGCGCGGGATACGTCGCACTGCAACACGCCGGCGGCGGAGTCGTCCGGTTCCGGAATCTCGTCATCGAGCGTTTGTAGCTCGGGTACCGCGTCGCGCCCGCGGTTTGCCGGCGCCGACCGCCGGCGTTAGAGTCGATGTCCGGTGTCGACGGGGAGCCTCGATGGTGCGGACGCTGAGCCTGGTCCTGACAATCCTGCTCGTGTTGCCCCGCATCGCGGCGGCGCACGGCGGCGTGGTGCAGGAGGCGGACCAGTGCGTGATCAAGATCGCGTACATGAAGGCACGCTTCAAGATTTACCAACCGCGGGTCGACGGCCAGAAGCAGTATTGCGAAGACCTCCCGAACGCGACTGAGAGTCTGTTCGTCATGGAATACCTGCACGACGGTCTGACCACAACGCCGATCGACTTCCGCATCATCCGCAACGTCACCGGCAAAGGCCGCTACGCGCGGTGGGAAGACGTCGAGAAGATCGCCGACCTGGACGGCGTGACCGTCTTCCACCGGCCGCCGGCCGTCGATCCGGACGTGTTCACGGCGCTGTATGACTTCGATGCCGAAGGCGAATACGTCGGCATCGTCACCGCGACGGTGGGCGACACGGGACGCACTTACCGGGCGGTGTTCCCGTTCCGGGTCGGCTTCGTCGGCTTCGGTTACTGGCCGGGGATACTCGCGATCCTCGTCGCGCTGCAGCTGCAGTACGTGCTGACGAGCGAGCGCTTCACACGCTGGCGCGCGGCCCGCTGGCCGCGCCTGCGGCTCGTGCCCGGTAGTGGCGGCCGTGCGTAGGCCGCACCGGGTGCCAAGTGCCTGGCTCGTGCTGGCGGCACTCGCCGCGGGCGTGTGCGGAGCACAGCAAGGCGTGACGCAGTACACCTCGGAGCACGGCCTGTTCACCGTCAGCTACGAGAGCCTGTTGAAGCCGATCGTGATCAACCGGATGCACAGCTGGATCCTGACGGTGAAGAACGCGGACGGCGAACCGGTCGACGACGCGCGGATCACCGTCGACGGCGGCATGCCGGCCCACAACCACGGCCTGCCGACGCAGCCGCGGGTGACGCAGAACCTGGGAGAGGGCCGCTACAAGGTCGAGGGCCTGCGTTTCCACATGCAGGGGCACTGGGAAATGAAGATCGGAATCGAGTCCGGTGGCGCGACCGATACCGTGATCATCCCGCTGGATCTTTAGCGCGGCGAGATGAAACGAGCAATCCTGTCCGTGGCCGTGCTCGCAATGGCGATCGGGGCAGTCGCCGGCTGGCGCTGGTACACGGCGCCGCCCGCGCCCTGGAC
>JBAUVS010000460.1:0-8988 GCA_049583345.1 Woeseiaceae bacterium | reverse complement strand
TCAGCGTGGGGCTCGGCGGCACGATGGTCGAAGTCATTCGCGATCGCGCGATCGGACTGCCGCCGCTCAATCGCTTCCTGGCCGGCAGGCTGATCGAGGGTACCCGCGCGGCGCGCTACCTCGATGCGTTCAGGGGCAAGCCGGCCGCAAGCCGCAGCGCGGTCGAAGAGGTGATCCTGCGGCTGTCCGAGATGATCTGCGAACTGCCCTGGATCGAGCAACTGGATATCAACCCGCTGATCGTCAACGAGACTGCCGCGCGGGCCGTGGATGCGCGCGTCGTCGTCCGGCATGTCAGCCCGGCCGCACGGCAATATTCCCACATGGCGATCCATCCGTACCCGATCGACCTCGTCGACGATTTCGTTCTCGCGGACGGCACGCGGCTTACGATCCGGCCGATCCGGCCCGAAGATGCCGTGCTGGAGCGGGAGTTCGTCAATGGATTGTCCGATCGTTCAAAGTATCTGCGCTTCATGCTCGCCCTGAAAAACATCACGCCGCAGATGGTGTCGCGCTTCACGCAGATCGACTACGATCGGGAGATGGCCCTGGTCGCGCTCGTTCCGGACGGGGATGCCGGGCGGCAGGTGGCCGTCGGCCGTTACGTCGCCGATCCTGACGGGCACGCCTGCGAGTTCGCTATCGTCGTCGACGATGCCTGGCACAACAAGGGGATCGCGACGGAGCTGCTCCGGCGCCTGATCGACGTCGCCAGGGAGCGCCGGATCAAACGCATGGACGGCATCGTGCTGCGCGAGAACGAAGGGATGCTCAGCCTTGCGAGAGACCTCGGCTTCGAGAGGCGGGGGGTCCCGGAAGATCCGCAGCTGGTTTATGTGTCGCTGGAGCTTTGAGCGCCGGCAGACCACCCCGGGAGAGACCGAATGTCCAGGATCGACAAGCAACAGGCACCGCGCGGGTCGGGGACCCGCTATCCCGCGCCGTTCGATCAACCGTGCCGCGCGCGTGAATGGCTGCGTCTCGGCGACGCGGCCGGCCTCACGCAGTTCGGCGTCAACCTGCTGCAGCTGCCGCCCGGGGCGTGGTCGAGTCAGCGCCACTGGCACAGCCACGAGGACGAGTTCGTGTACGTACTGGCCGGGGAACTCACGCTGGTAACCGACGCCGGCGAGGAGCGGCTCGGTCCGGGTGACTGCGCCGGCTTCCCGGCCGGCGTGGCGAACGGTCACTGCCTGCAGAACCGGGGCACCGGGCCGGCCGAAGTGCTGGTCGTCGGCAGCCGAAACGATCAGGATCACGGCGAATACCCCGACATCGACATGCTGTTCGTGGCCGACCGCTACGCCGGAGGCATGCCGTTCCGGCACAAGGACGGCACGCCGTACTGACCGGTTCGGCGTCGTCGCACCATACCCAAACGACGATTCATTTCGTACAATAGCGGCCCGCGACGCCGTGACCGCAGCAAGCACGGCGTGTTCGGGCCGAATCCCTGCAACTTACGTCTGCGTGTCCGGTCAGAATTACGGACCGGCGGCACATCAATCATGGGCAAACTAAAGGGCGACGTCGGATTTCGAGATATGACTTCGCGATGGCAGACAATATTGTTGCTGTCCTCACTGGCGACGGCAGTTCCCGCGTTCGGGCAGGGCGGTTTCCCCGTGGCCGTCGAAACGACCACGGTGCAGACGTCCGAACTGCAATCGTCCGTCACGGCGGTCGGCACGCTGATCGCGGAGGCGTCGGCGACGCTGCGCGCCGAGGTACCGGGACAGATCCTGGGCATCCACTTCGAGGAAGGCCAGCCGGTCAGTGCCGGAGCGCGGCTGTTCACGATCGAGGCGACCGTGCTCGAGGCCGACGTCAACGAGGCGCGTGCCAACGCGGACCGCAGCGAGGCCGCCTACAAGCGCGCCAGGGAGCTGTTCGGCAAGAAGCTGATCTCGGCGACGGACTACGATGCCGCACGCGCGAACTACGACGTCGACATGGCCAGGTTGCATTCCTCGGAGGCGCGCCTGTCGAAGAAGGTCGTCAAGGCGCCATTCGACGGCTTCGTCGGCTTGCGGAGGATCAATATCGGTGACTATGCGCAGGTCGGCCAGGAACTCGTCGACATCGTGCAGCTCGATCCGCTGCGCGTAGACTTCAGCCTGCCCGAGACCCTGGTGGCCAAGGTCCGGCCGGGCCTCACCATCGATGTGACCGCCGACGCCTACCAGGACGACGTGTTCGTGGGCAAGATCACGGCCGTCGCCCCGAGCTCGGATGTCGAGGGACACAACATCGAGGTGCGGGCGAGCCTGCCCAACGGCGACCTCAAATTACGGCCCGGAATGTTCGTGCGCGTCGACGTGTCGCTGGGTGTGAAGGAGCATGCGATCCTTGTCCCCGAGCAGGCGATCTGGCCGATCGGCCAGGACAAAACCGTTTTCGTCGTCGTCGACGGCAAGGCGCAGCGGCGGGTCGTCACCCTCGGCGCGCGCCAGCCCGGCAAGGTCGAGGTCGTATCCGGGCTCGCAGTCGGCGACGTCGTCGTCACCGCAGGCCAACTGAAGCTCTACGAGGGCGCGACAGTGAATCCGGTCGGATCGGTCACGGCGACCCCGGCGGCAGATAACTAGCGAGACGCCAACGGTGCAGCTGCCGATCCTGTCCATACGACGCCCGGTCCTCGCGACGGTGATGAGCCTGATCATCATCCTGATCGGGCTCATCTGTTACACCCGTCTGCCGGTGCGTTTGATACCGAACGTCGACGAACCGATCGTCACCGTGTCCACGAACTATCCGGGCGCCAATGCCCAGGTGATCGAATCACAGATCACCAAGCCCATCGAAGATGCCCTGTCGGGTATCGACGGCATCGACTACATCAGCTCGGTGAGCCGCGCCGAGAGCAGCCAGGTGACCGTGCGTTTCAAACTGGATCGCGACCCCGACGGCGCGGCCAGCGACGTACGGGACCGCGTCGCACGGTCCCGGGGCGATCTGCCCGAGCAAGCGCGAGAACCGATCGTGCAGAAGCAGGAAGCGGATGCGCAGCCGATCATCTACCTGGCGTTCTCCTCGGATCGCCACGACCTGATGGAGATCGCGGATGTCGCCGTCCGGCTCGTCAAGGACCGGATCCAGAACATCCCCGGCGTCGCCGAGGCGCAGGTCTATGGCAACCGCTACGCGATGCGGATCTGGCTGGACCCGGAGAAACTGGCGGCCTATGAACTCACGCCGCTGGACGTCGAGGACGCGCTGCGGGCGCAGAATCTCGAAGTGCCGGCCGGACGTGTGGAAAGCCTCGATCGCGAGTTCACCGTCCTGGCGCAGACCGACCTGCGCGAGCCGGAGCAATTCGCCGCGATCATCATCAAGGATACGCCGAACTTCCTGGTGCGCCTGGGCGACGTAGCCCGGGTCGAGCTCGGTCCGGACACCTCTCGGTTCCGCGCACGCTTCAATGGCCGCAACGCCGTGCCGCTGGGGATCATCAAGCAGGCCGTCGCGAATCCGCTCGATATTTCCAACGCGCTGCAAAAACTGCTACCGGACATCTCCCGCTCACTGCCGGAAGGCATGAAGGTCGAGATCGCCCACGATACGACGATCTTCATCAAGGAATCGATCAAGGAGGTCTACCGCACGGTGGGCGAGGCCATCTTGCTCGTCGTGCTCGTCATCTTCCTGTTCCTGCGCAACTGGCGTGCCGTGCTGGTGCCGATCGTGACGATACCGGTGTCGCTGGTCGGTGCGTTCGCGCTGATGTATATGTTCGGGTTCACGATCAACACGCTGTCCCTGCTGGCCATGGTGCTGGCCATCGGCCTCGTCGTCGACGACGCCATCGTCATGCTGGAGAACATCTACCGGCACATGGAAGAGGGCATGCCGAGGCTCAAGGCGGCGCTGCTCGGCAGCCGCGAGATCGGCTTCGCGATCCTGGCGATGACGATCACCCTGTCGGCCGTATACCTGCCGTTCGCGTTCTCGACCGGCCGCAGCGGCAAGCTGTTCATCGAGTTCGCGTTGACGCTGGCGGGGGCCGTACTGGTCTCCGGTTTCGTGGCGCTGACGCTGTCGCCGATGATGTGCTCCAAGCTGTTGCGCCACGACAAGAAGCACGGCCGCTTCTTCGAGGCCGGCGAGCGCGTGCTGACCTGGACGCACGACCATTACCATGCTGCGCTCGACCGGCTGCTCAGGCACCGCTGGCTCGTGCTCGGCGGGGCCGGGGTGCTGATCGCGGCGATGGTTGCGCTGTTCCTGTCACTTCCGGAAGAACTGGCGCCGCAGGAGGACCAGGGCGTCGTCATCGGCTTCGGTACGGCGCCGGAGGGCGCGACGATCGATTTCACGGATCGCTATGCGCAGCAGATGGGCCAGATGTTCTCGCAATTGCCCGAGCGGCAGATGTCGTTCGCCTTCAGCGGCTTCAACGGCGTGACGAATGCCGTGGCCTTCGTCGGCCTCAAGGATTGGCACGAACGCGACCGGAGTGCGCAACAGATCGCTCAGGCGTTGTTCCCGCAGTTCATGGGCATCACGGGCATCATGGCATTCCCGGTGACGCCGCCGCCGCTCGGTCTGCGAGGCTTCGGACAACCGGTGAGCTTTGTCGTACAGACGACCGGCTCGTGGACGGAACTCGAAGATATGGTGCAGCGCCTGCTGACCAAGATCGGAGAGAACCCGAACCTCACCAACCCGGATTCGGACCTGAAGCTCAACAAGCCCGAGCTGAAGATCGACGTCAATCGGTCGAAGATCGCCGCCGTCGGGACGAGCGTCGGCGCCGTCGGCCAGACGCTCGAGACGATGCTGGGCGGCCGCAACGTGACCCGCTTCAAGCTCGGTACCGAGCAGTACGACGTCATCGTGCAAATCGAGGACGATGCCCGGCGTACGCCCGGCGATCTCAGCAATATCTTCGTGCGCGGCGAAGGTGGCACGATGATCCAGCTCCAGAACCTCGCGACGGTGACCGAGTCCGTCGCGGCGAAGGAGCTCAATCATTTCAACAAGCTGCGCGCGGCGACGATTTCCACGGGGCTGGGCCCCGGCTATTCGATGGGACAAGCGCTGGACTGGCTCGAGTCGGCGCTGAACGAGGTGGCGCCGGACGCGTTGTACGATCTTTCCGGCCAGTCTCGCGAGTTCCGGGAATCGTCCTCCAGCGCATTCCTGATGATGGGGCTCGCGCTGGCGTTCATCTATCTCGTGCTGTCGGCGCAGTTCGAGAGCTTCATCGATCCGCTGATCATCCTCGTGTCCGTGCCGCTCGCCATGTTCGGGGCCATGCTGTGCCTCGCGCTGATCCATCAGGGCAACGCGGCCGGCTGGTGGTTGACGGCCACGTCGTGGAACATCTACACGCAGATCGGCGCCGTGACGTTGATCGGCCTGATCTCGAAACACGGCATTCTCATCGTCGAATTCGCCAACCAGCTGCGTGCGCAAGGGCTGGAGAAGCGTGAGGCGGTCCTGGAAGCCGCCAGCCTCAGGCTGCGGCCCATCCTGATGACGACGGGCGCCATGGTGCTCGGCGCTGTGCCGCTGGCGCTGGCGACGGGCGCGGGCGCCGAGTCCCGTCACCAGATCGGCTGGGTCATCGTCGGCGGCATGGTGTTCGGGACGATGTTCACGCTGTTCGTCGTGCCCGTCGTATACATGCTGCTCGCGGGCAGGCACGCCAGGACGGCAGGCTCGGAACAGGCGGCGCGCGGAGAACCGGAACCGGTATCGGCCTGAGACCGCTTGTCGCGGGTCAGGCGGCGATGCCGAACAGTTGACCGACGCCGGCGGTCAGCGCCATCGCGAAGGCGCCCCACAACGTGACCCGGATCGCACCCATGACGATCGGTGCGCCGCCGGTACGCGCCGCCAGGCCGCCGAGAAACGCCAGGAAGATGAGCGAGGCGGCGGCGACGGCGCCCAGCACGGACGGCCTCGGCACGAACCAGGCCACCGCCAGCGGCAGCGAGGCTCCAACCGTGAACGAGACGCCGGACGACCAGGCAGCCTGGAATGGCCTCGCAGTCGTCTTTTCGGAGATGCCGATCTCGTCGCGTGCGTGGGCACCCAGGGCGTCGTGTGCCATCAACTGGTCCGCGACTTCGACGGCCAGTTCCGGCTGCAGCCCCCGGTCTTCGTAGATCGACGCCAGTTCGTCCCTCTCGAACTCGAAAT
The DNA here is from genome assembly GCA_049583345.1 of Woeseiaceae bacterium. Taxonomy (GTDB): domain Bacteria; phylum Pseudomonadota; class Gammaproteobacteria; order Steroidobacterales; family Woeseiaceae; genus UBA1847. The sequence continues at coordinate 2,838 of JBAUVS010000460.1, read as the reverse complement.
CCTTTTCCAGCGACTGTCTCTCGAGTTCCAGGTCGGCACGCTCGGTGTCGGCCTGGGAACTGACGGAGACGTATTCGCCGGCGGCCATGGACATTGCGCCGGCGACCAGGCCGGCGACGCCGGCCAGCAATATGCTGGCTTCCGTGGCGCCGGCCGCGGCGACGCCGATGATCAGGCTGGCGGTGGATACGATGCCGTCGTTCGCGCCGAGTACGGACGCTCGCAACCAGCCGATGCGGTGCAGGCGGTGATGTTCGACGTAGCTCATGACGTGCGGACTTGCTTGCCGAACAGTATTTCGCGCCGCGCCAGGCTGTCCAGCGGCCAGTATTCCTTGCTGGAGTAGTACGCCTCGACCGCGGGCTGGCCTTCGGGCAGGACTACCCAGGGCTGCTTCGACGCGGTGAAGATGTGGATGTCCGGCGGCAGGCGGTGGGCCTCGTCCAGCGTACCGACGCGGACGAAATCGATCTTGTCGCCGGCGCCCGCGTAGTTGCTCCACAGCGCAACATGGCACTCGGGACAGCGCCAGACCGTCTGGCCCTTGCCGCTGTTCGTCGGCGTCAGGACCGGCACGGGCTCGCCCTGCAGCACGGTGACGCGGTCGGCTTCGATCATCGCATTCAGGGCGAAGGACGCTCCGGACTCCCGCTGGCACCAGCGGCAGTGGCAGCAATGGACGAAAAGCGGAGCGGATTCCATGCGGAAGCGGACGGCGCCGCAGGCGCAGCCGCCGGCGAAGGTATCGGATGCGTCCGTCATGAATTCAAATCTCCGGGATGGCTTGTCCGGATGCCGAGCTTACCACCAGGTCGCGTACAGTGCCGTGAGGATCAGGATGATGACGAGCGCCGAGACGTTGAAACTGCGCGACGTCGACGTGTCCACCTGCGCGTAATCGATGGCATCCGGATGATCCTCGGCGCCCTGCGCGAGGGAGATCAGCACGCCGATCCCGATACAGGCCAGGAATACGAGGCCGACACGATCGATAAAGGGCAGGCTCGGCCACCAGATCTTCAGCGCGATGGACAGAGCCGCCGAACCGACGGCGGCTCCCAGCGCGCCGTTGGCCGTCGTGCGCTTCCAGAAAATGCCCAGCAGGAACAGGGCGACCACGCCCGGCGTGAAAAACCCGGTGAATTCCTGGATGTACTGGAAGGCCTGGTCGAACTGGCCGAGCAGAGGCCTGGCGACCAGTGCCGCGATGACCAGCGCGGTGAAGCTGACCGTGCGGCCCACGCGCACCAGGTGATGCTCCGATTTTTCGCCATTGCCGAGGTATCGGTAGAAGTCCATCGTGAAGATCGTCGATATGGAATTCATCATCGAGGCCAGCGAGGACACGATGGCCGCGATCAGGGCGGCAAAGACGAGCCCCTTGATGCCGACCGGAAGGAGCCGCATGACCGTGGGATAGGCCTGGTCGGGGGCGGAAAGATCCGGCGCGAGCAGCACGGCCGCGACGCCCGGCAGCACGACAAGCACCGGCATCAGCATCTTCAGGAATCCGGCGAAAACGATGCCTTTCTGGGCTTCTCGCGTGCTCTTTGCGGCCAGCGCACGCTGAATAATGTATTGGTTAAATCCCCAGTAGGACAGATTCATGATCCACATGCCGCCGACCAGCACCGAGATGCCGGGCAGGTCGGTGTAGTGCGGGTTGTCCTTCGAGAGGATCATGTCGAACTTGTCCGGGGCCCGCGCGAGGAGTTCTTTGAACCCCGCGATCGCGCCGGCACCGCCGGCGATGTCGTCCAGGGCGATATAGGCGATGATGAGCCCGCCGAGGACCAGCAGGACCACCTGCACGATGTCGGTCAGTGCCACCGCCTTGAGGCCCCCGTACAGGGAATAGGCCGCCGCGAACAGGCCGAGACCGGCGAGCCCCCACCACAGTTCGACGCCGATCACCGTGTGTACGGCGAGCGCGCCGAGCCAGAGGATCGAGGTCAGGTTGACGAACACGTAGACGCCGAGCCAGAACAGCGCCATGACCGTACGCACCCGGTGGTCATAGCGCTGCTCGAGGAACTGCGGCATCGTGTAGATCCGGTACTTCAGGAACACAGGTAAAAGCCACTTGCCGATAATGACCAGGGCCAGGGCCGACATCCACTCATAGGAACCGATGGCGATCCCGAGCACGTAGGCGGAGCCGGACATGCCGATGATCTGCTCGGCGGAGATATTGGCGGCGATCAGCGAGGCGCCGATGGCCCACCACGGCAGTGCCCGGCCGGCCAGGAAGTAGTCGCTCGTATTCTTGCTGTGGCCCGCCTTTTCGCGCGAGACCCACTGCGCGAGTACGAGCAGAGTGATCGCGTAAATTGCGACGACGGTGTAATCGAGAGTCTGCAGATACATGGTTCGATACCCGTTGTGGTCCCGTTACGGCGCCGGCGAGTTCCGGACCGCCCCGCTGAGGGCGCCGCGGAGGCGCTCGGCGGCTGCTTCCGGCGTCAGATCGCGTTGCGGCATGGCCAGCATCTCGAAGCCCACCATGTGCTTGCGGACCGTCGCCGAACGCAGGAGCGGCGGATAAATGTGGGCGTGGAAATGCCATTCGGCATGGGCATGCCCGTCACCGGGGCGGGGGTGGAAGCCCATGGAATAGGGCATCGGCACGCCGAACAACCGGTCGTAGGCCGTGAGCGTCACCCGGAGCGCATCGGCGAATCCCGTGAGCTCGGCGGCGGACATCTCGTCCGGCGCCGCGATCGGCCGGCGCGGCACCAGCAGTGTCTCGAACGGCCAGTTGGCCCAGAACGGAACCAGCGAGACGGCTTCCGGGTTGCTGTGGAGCACTCGGCTGCGATCCTCCGTCTCGGCGGCGAG
>JBAUVS010000459.1:0-6787 GCA_049583345.1 Woeseiaceae bacterium | reverse complement strand
GGTAAGGGTTGCGAGGCGGGACGGGCACGTCGACCCCGGTGCCGTGCTCGCCGATCTCGCCGCGCGGGGAGTGAACGAGTTGCTCGTCGAGGCCGGCCCGCGGCTGTCCGGGAGCCTGATCGGGCAGGGCCGCGTCGACGAACTTGTGATTTATCAGGCGCCCCATATCATGGGCAGCGAGACGCTGGGGATGTTCGCCACGCCCGGCTGGACCGAACTGGCGCAGCGCCGCGGGCTCGAGATCCTCGACCTGCGCCGCGTCGGGGCCGATACCCGAATCACGGCCAGGTTCACGGACTGAGGGATACGATTTCGGTGTTTACAGGCATCGTCAAAGCCAGGGGCACGGTCTCCGCCGTCGAGCGGCGGGGGGGCGACGTGCGCCTGTCGGTGCGCGCCACGGGTTTGCCGCGGGCCGGCTTCGCGGTGGGCGAGAGTATCGCCGTCAATGGCGTGTGCCTGACCTGTGCGGCGGTCTCCGCTGACGGTTTCGATGCCGACGTGTCGGGCGAGACCCTCGCGGTCACCGCGCTCGGCAAGCTCGCGGTCGGCAGCGTCGTGAACCTGGAGCCGGCGCTGGCACTCGGCGAGCGGCTCGGAGGGCACCTCGTCAGCGGCCACGTCGATTGCATCGGCCGCGTCGTCTCGCGTACGCCGGACGCGAGGTCGATACGGCTGCGCATCGAGATACCGGTCGAGTACGCTCGCTACGTCGCGAAAAAGGGCTCCGTCACCGTCGACGGGGTCAGCCTTACCATCAACGCGGTATCGGGCAACGCCTTCGACGTGAATATCATTCCGCATACGGCGGACGCGACGATCGTCGGCGGCTATGCGGCCGGGACCGTGGTCAATATCGAGGTCGACCTGCTGGCACGTTATGTCGAACGGCTGCTCGGCGGCGAGCGCGGCGGGATCACCGAGGAATTCCTGAGAGCAAACGGCTATGTCTGATAAAACGAGCATCCACCCCAGCGCCAGAGATTCCACGTTCAGTGCGGTCGAGGACCTCATCGCGGACGTCCGCGACGGCAAGATGGTCATCCTGGTCGACGACGAGAACCGCGAGAACGAGGGCGACCTGCTGATGGCGGCATCGAAGGTCGAAGGCCGCCACATCAATTACATGGCCACCCACGGCCGCGGCCTGATCTGCCTGACGCTGTCGCGCGACCGCTGCGCCCAACTCCGGCTGCCGCTGATGGTCACGGAGACCGATCAGCATCACGCCACGAACTTCACCGTGTCGATCGAGGCGGCCGAGGGCATCACGACCGGGATCTCGGCGCACGACCGCGCCCGCACCGTGCAGGCGGCGATCGCGCCGGACGCCCGCCCCGAGGATCTCAGGCAGCCCGGTCACATCTTCCCGGTCATGGCGCAGCCTGGCGGCGTGCTGACCCGCGCCGGCCATACCGAGGCCGGCTGCGATCTCGCGCGGCTGGCGGGCTTCGAGCCGGCCGCCGTCATCGTCGAGATCCTGAAAGAAGACGGCAGCATGGCGCGGCGCCCGGACCTCGAGATCTTCGCGCGGAAACACGGTATCCGCCTCGGCACGATCGCGGACCTGATCCGCTACCGGCTGGAGAAGGAACGTAACGTCGAACGCATCGCCGAGCTGCCGATCGAAACGCGTCACGGTCCGTTCACGATGTACTGCTACGACGACCAGATCAACCGCGCCGTGCACGTGGCACTGGTCAAGGGCGAGCTCGCCGGTTGCGAAAAGCCGCTGGTGCGCGTGCATCTGCAGGACACGCTCGGCGACGTCATCGGCGTCCGCAGCGCCTCGCTCGGCTGGCCGCTGGGCGGCGCCATAGAGCGGATCGCGAAAGAGGAGACGGGCGTCATCGTCCTGCTGCGCGACCAGGAAACCTCGCGCAGTTTCATGGAGGCGGTGTACAGCCTGGACCACGAACGCGACGAACTGCTGGAACGCCGCAGCGGCGAAGCGGTGCTCCGGACTTACGGCATCGGCGCGCAGATCCTGCGCGACCTCGGGCTGTCGAAAATCCGTGTATTATCGGCTCCCAAACACATGTATGCGATCTCCGGTTTCGACCTCGAGATTACGGAATACGTCGAAGAGTAGGACCTGTTAACGGACCCTGAGCCGCGCGATGGACAAGATCAAGACGACCGAGGGCGATGCGATCGTCCGCGATGCGAAGTTTGCGATCGTGGCGTCGCGCTTCAATGAATTCATCGTCGATTCGTTGTTGAAGGGTGCGCTGCGTTGCCTCGAGCAACACGGTGCCGCCGATACCGACGTCGAGGTCGTGCGCGTGCCGGGCTCCTTCGAGATGCCGCTCGCGGTCGACAAGCTCGCGGCGACGCGGCGTTTCGACGGCATCATCGCCCTCGGCGCCGTCATCCGCGGCGGCACGCCGCATTTCGAGTACGTCGCGAGCGAATGCGTGCGCGGCATCGCGGCGGCCGGCCAGAAACACGGCATCCCGGTCGGCTTCGGCGTGCTGACCTGCGACACCGTCGAGCAGGCGATCGAACGCGCGGGCACCAAGGCCGGCAACAAGGGCGTCGAGGCGGCCCTCGCGGTCATCGAGATGGTCAACCTGCTGCGCCGCATCGACTAGCCGGCGCGATGAGCGGTGCTCCGTCAACCGGCGCCAGGACGCGCGCCCGCGAGTTGCTGCTGCAGGCCCTCTATCAACGACAGTTGGCCGGACACGACTGTGACGATCTCCTCGAGCAGTTCCACGCGCAGGCGGCGTACGAGCGCGTCGACAAGGCGTTCTTCGACGCAGCGCTCGTCGCCATCTGCGAATCCCGGCCGCAGCTCGAGCGCAAGATCGACGCCCTGATCGACCGTCCGCTCGAGCAGCTCGACCCGGTCGAGCTCGCCATCCTGCTGATCGGCGTCTACGAACTCGACTCGCATGGCGACGTGCCGTACCGGGTCGTGATCAACGAGGGTGTCAATCTCGCGAAGCGGTTCGGCGCGACGGACGGGCACAAGTACATCAATGCCTGTCTCGACGTCGCGGCGCACGAGCTGCGTCGCGCCGAGACAGGCAATGGATGAGTTCGAACTGATCCGGCGTTTCTTTTTGCGCGCGGGCACCGCCCCCGGCGTCCCGGTCGGCATCGGCGACGACGGCGCCGTGCTGGTCCCGGAGCCGGGCGCCGAACTCGTCACCGTCGTCGACACGCTGGTCGAAGGCGTGCATTTCCCGGCCGACATCCGTGCCGCGGACCTCGGTTTCCGGGCCGTCGCCGTCAACCTGTCGGATATCGCGGCGATGGGCGCGAGGCCGCGCTGGATGACGCTCGCGTTGACGATCCCGCGGGCCGACGAGCAATGGCTCGGGGAATTTGCCGCGGGCCTGACCGAGGCGGCCGGCGAAGTGGTGCTCGTCGGCGGCGATACGACGCGCGGCGACAGGGTCGTGGTCAGCGTGCAGATCATCGGCGACGTGGCGGCGGGATCGGCCTTGCTGCGCTCGGGTGCGCGCGTGGGCGACACGGTCTTCGTGACCGGCACGCTCGGCGACGCGGCGGCGGGCCTCGAACTGATAAAGCAAGGCCGGCCCGACCGGGATCTTAGCGGGCGTTACTACCGGCCCGACCCGCGCGTCGCATTCGGTCGCTCGCTCGCGGGGCGCGCGAGCGCCGCGATCGACGTCTCGGACGGCTTCGTTGCGGATCTCGGCAAGCTGCTCGCTGCGAGTCGGCTCGGCGCGGAGATCGACGTCGACAGCCTGCCGATCTCACCGGCGCTGCGCGGGGCTTTCGACGCCGCGTCGCGGCGACGCTTCGTGCTGGCGGGCGGAGACGACTACGAACTGGTCTTCACGGCCCGGCCGGAGGACCTTCCGCCGGCCGGCGACGTCCGGGTCACCGCGATCGGCACCGTCGTCGCCGGCGACAAGCTGGTTTGCCGCGAGGGCGGCCAGGTCGTCGATTGCGGTAACGGAGGGTACGATCACTTCCGATGAGCGAGTCACGGGAGAATCTCGCACGGCGCGTGCTGACCGATCCGATGCACTTCCTGGCGTTCGGTTTCGGGACCGGCCTCGCGCCGGTCGCGCCCGGCACGGTCGGTTCCCTGCCGGGCGTCCTGCTGGCCTGGGCCACCATGGATTTCCCGTTCCCCGCCCGGGTCGTGCTCGCGATCGGACTGTTCCTGACCGGGATCCGGATCTGCGGCGTGTCGTCACGCCGCCTCGGCGTGCACGACCACGGCGGCATCGTCTGGGACGAGATCACCGGCATGTACGTCGCACTGCTGGCGGTGCCTGCGCTGATCAGCGCATGGATACTCGCGTTCGGCCTGTTTCGGGCCCTGGATATTGTCAAACCCTGGCCGATTCGGGACCTGGATCACAGACTGGGCGGCGGCCTGGGAATTATGCTCGATGACCTGTTGGCTGCCCTGTATGCCGCGCCATTACTGGTTTTTTACGGGTGGCTTATGACCTGATGTGAGCACACATGGCCAGTCCAGCAAGCCAAGTCAAACGCCCGGGTGACGTGCCCGAGAAGATCGGCAAGTACGTCATCATCAACAAGATCGGCAAAGGCAGCACGGGCACGGTCTACCTGTCTCACGACCCCTATTACCGCCGCGACGTCGCGATCAAGGTCTACAACATCGAGGAAGACTCCGACGCCGATCGCGCCCGGGTGTCGCGCAAGATGTTCTTCAACGAAGCGCACATGGTCGGCATGCTGCAGCATCCGAACATCATGCCGATCTACGACGCGGGCGAGGAAGACGGCAGCTACTACGTCGTCACCGAACACATCCAGGGCGCGCGCACGCTGGCGGCGTATTGCCGGCCCGACAATCTGCTCAGGGTCGACGACGTCATCGAGATCATCTACAAGTGCGCCAAGGCCTTGCACTATGCACACGGCCGCGGCGTGATCCATCGGGATATCAAGCCGTCCAACGTCATGCTGACCATCGACAACGACGTCCGCATCATCGACTTCGGCATCGCGATCGTGAACGATTCCGACGTCTCGCGCATCGAGGGCATCGCCGGTTCGCCGAGTTACATGTCGCCGGAGCAGGTGCAGTCCGAGGAACTCACGCCGCGTTCGGACCTGTATTCGCTCGGCGCGGTGATGTACGAGCTGCTCACCGGCTTCCGCCCGTTCCGCGCCGATAACCTGTCCAAGCTGCTGCACCAGATCGTCTACGCGACCCCGCCGCCGATCCATACCTATCGCGACGATCTGCCCGAAGATCTCGAGAACGTCGTCGCGATGACGATGCAGAAGGACCCGGCGAAGCGACTGGCCAGCGGCGCCGCGATGGCCGCGGAACTGACGCGGGTCTACAAGGACCTGCGCCAGAAGTACGACAGCCTGGACAACCAGGAACATTTCGACGTGCTGCGCACGCTGACCTTCTTCCACGAGTTCTCGCATGCCGAGATCTGGGAGGTATTGCGCGCGTCCGACTGGCACGAGTACCAGGACGGCGAAGACATCGTCAAGGAAGGCGAGATCGATGACCGCTTTTACATCATCGTCAGCGGCAAGGTGAACGTGCTGGCGAACGGCGCGCAGATCGGCGCGCTCTCCAACGGCGACTGCTTCGGCGAGACGAGCTACGTGCGCGGCGCCAAGCGGCAGGCGTCGATCCAGGCCGACGGCGCCGTCACGATCCTGCGCGTCAGCTCGACGCTGATGGAACAGGTCTCCGCGGCCTGCCAGCTGCGCTTCAACAAGGTCTTCCTGCGCGCCCTCATTACCCGTCTGCAGGGCACGACGTAATCACGCACGATGGCGGGGGGCGTCATTGCGAACGAAGCGAAGCAACTTCCCAAACCCGGCACTGCGTCAAGAGATTGCGTCGTCGCTGCGCTCCTCGCAATGACAGCCGGAGGCGGCCCGCCCCGCGCCGTTCCGCGTGACTAATCGTCGTCGACGTCGAACGGTTGCAGCGTTTCTTCGCCGCCGGCGCTCTTGAGCAGGATCTCCACTTTCTGCTCGGCATCCTTCAGGGCGGCCTGGCAGCCGCGCGCGAGCTTCACGCCTTCCTCGAACTTCTTCATCGCCTTCTCGAGCGGCAGGTCGCCGGATTCGAGGTCCTCGACCAGTGCTTCGAGGTCGGTCAAGGCCTTTTCGAGATCGATCTTCTTGCTGGCGCTCATCGCGTCGCTCCGGCGTCGCAGGCGCGCTACGCTACAACGCTCGCCGGATCGGGTCAATGCGGCGCGGCGACCGTGCAGTACCGGCGTACTAGTACGCATTGACATCGATCGGTGCGGCGCATAGAGTAGCAGATGATTAGACTGAGTCTAAAAGTGGCAATTCCAGTTAGAGGACCTCACATGGCACTGAAAGGCAGCAAGACCGAAACCAATCTCAAGGACGCGTTCGCCGGCGAATCCCAGGCCAACCGGCGTTACCTGTATTTTGCGGCCAAGGCCGACGTCGAAGGCTACAACGACGTCGCCGCCGTGTTCCGTTCGACCGCGGAAGGCGAGACGGGCCACGCACACGGCCACCTCGAGTACCTCGAGGAGGTCGGCGACCCCGCCACCGGCCTGCCGATCGGCGGGACCGCGAAGAACCTGAAGGCCGCGATCGCAGGCGAGACCCACGAGTACACCGATATGTACCCGGGCATGGCCAAGACGGCGCGGGACGAGAGCTTCGACGAGATTGCCGACTGGTTCGAGACGCTGGCCAAGGCCGAGCGCTCGCACGCGAACCGCTTCCAGAAAGCGCTCGACACGCTCGACCAATAGGCAACCGCGGCACGGGAGCGCGCGGCGGCAGTGGCCGCGCTCCCGGTCGCGCTGGCAAGCAG
>JBAUVS010000458.1:0-2975 GCA_049583345.1 Woeseiaceae bacterium | reverse complement strand
GCTTCGGGCTCCGCCGCAACGACCGTCGGCACCGGACCCGCCGCCGGCAAACGCAGGCGCTGCCCCGCACGGATACGGTTGGCGCTGCCCAGGTTGTTCAGGGCGACCAGCGTCGAAACGCGCGTCTGGTATTCCTCGGCGATCTCCGAGAGCGTCTCGCCGCGTCGTATCGTGTGGAACAGGTCGGGAAGCTGCGCGGTCTGCCACGCGTCGGCCGGTATGCCTGCGACGAGTTTGTCGATCGAGTCATCGAACAGACGTTTCGGGATGCGGATGCCGAATCCTTTCGGGAGGTATTTGCTGCCCTGGAACACCGTCGCCTGCAGGGCGGGATTGCTTGTCCACAGCTGTTTCGTCGTTATACCGAGTGCCGCCGCGAGGTCGGACGCACTGATGTAATCGTCGAGTTCGAACTCGAAGTAGTCGATCGGTTGTTCGACCGCGAGCCCCGGGAAGTACTTGTCCGCGTCACGATCGACCTGCATCGCCGCCAGGAAGGCCACGTAGAAATTCCTGGAGGCGAAGCCGAACGTGCGGCCGTTGTACTTGCGGATGATGTCGGTGTACGAGTCGTCGCCGTACTTGTGCATCGCGCGGCGCACGCCGGCGAGCCCGTGATTGTACGCCGTGATGGCCATCGGCCAGTTACCGGTGATCGAGTAATTGTAGGCGAGCAGCCGGCCGGCGGCGCGCGTCGCGAGGAACGGATCGTTGCGCTCGTCGACGACGTGATCGATACGCATGTAACGACGGCCGGTGCTGCGTGTGAATTGCCAGATACCGGACGCCCCGACGTTCGAGCGCGCATCCGGATTGTAGGAGGATTCGACGTGCGGCAGCGCCGCAAGCTCGACGGGAACCCCGACCGCACGCAACTCGTCCTCGATGTAGGGACGCCATCGCCCGGCGCGGATCAGACCTTCCCGAAAGCGGTCGCTGAGTCCCTGCTGGTAGCGGATGTTGCGGGACGCATCGACCAGCGTCGCGCTGTTCACGTCGGCGGGCCACAGCGCGAGGATGCGCGCTTCTTCGCTGCTCAGGTTGTCGCGCTTGCCGGAGGCCAGTTTCGCGAGGACAGCCTGGATGGCCTTGCGGCGCACGACCACTCTGCGCTGTCGCTCGCGCCGGTCCAGGCCGTGCGGAAAATCGATGCGTTCATAGACGACGCCGAGGTTGCGGGCGTCGTGCAATACCCCCTGGTCGGTGGTATAGCGCGTAAATATGCCGATCCAGAAATCGACGTCCGGCTTCAGTTCGGGCGGCTCCGGGAACGGCTCGGCGGCCGCGGCCAGGCCGAACGCGAGCAGCAGCACCAGGCCGCCGATTTGACTTTTTCTCTTCATTCAGATTTATTCAGGTTTCAGCCGTAAATTCTTGATTAGTTCACAGAAAAATTTACGAGATTGAACTAGTTTTGACAATATCCACGGCGTCCGCCCGAAATCGTCAGCCGCAGCGGGCCCGTCCACGAACCCGGGAATCGCATGACCCGTCTTGCCCGCCAATTCAGACTCCTCATCTGCCTTCTCTGCGCACTCGCGGCGCTGCCCGTCGTTTGGCCCGCCGCTTTCGGCGGCGAAGTCGCGATCGATCCCGTCGACGAGGGCACGGACATCCTCGAGGATACGACCGAAGACGACGACTCGCGTTCCAGCGAGGTCGCGGCGGCGGTCGAGGACATGATCGAACCCGTCGCGGTCCACGAGCGCCTCGTTCCGCTTGCGGACGCGGTAACCGCGGCCGATGGCCTCGCCGAACCGATGGAGTTCCTCGGCAGTGTGATCCCGCCGGCCACGGTACAACGCCTGTCCTGGTCAGCGACAGAATTATTTGAAGGCGTCCCCGTCACCACCCCGGTCCTCGTGGTCAACGGTGCGGAGCCGGGCCCGACGCTTTGCCTGACTGCCGCCGTGCACGGCGACGAGCTCAACGGCATCGAGATGGTACGCAGGGTCATGCACGACATCACGCCCGACAAGCTCTCCGGCGCCGTGATCGGCGTACCGATCGTCAACGTGCAGGGCTTCCGGCGTGGCTCGCGCTATCTTCCCGACCGGCGCGACCTGAACCGCTATTTCCCCGGCAATCCCGATGGCAGCGCGGCGGCACGCATCGCGCACTCGTTCTTCGTCAACGTGGTCGCCTACTGCGACGCGCTCGTCGACCTGCACACCGGCTCCTTCGAACGCGCCAATTTGCCGCAAATCCGCGCCGATTTGCGCAACCCCGACGTCGTTACGCTGACCCAGGGTTTCGGCTCGATGGTGATTCTGCATAGCCGGCCCGCGGTCGGTACGCTGCGGCACGCCGCGACGGAGGCCGGCATCCCGGCCGTGACGCTGGAAGCGGGCGGCCCGTCGGAGCTCGAACTCAACGACGTCAAGCTCGGCGTCAAGGGTATCGAGACGCTGCTCAATACGCTCGGGATGGTCAAGCGCCGGCGCCTGTGGAGCGATCCGGAACCGGTCTACTATCGTTCTTCCTGGGTGCGCGCCGACAACGGCGGCATTCTCCTGTCACAGGTCAGCCTCGGCAGCACGGTGCGCAAGGGCGACGTCCTCGGGACCATCACGGATCCGATGAACAATGCGCGCTCCGAGGTGCATTCTCCGTATTCGGGCCGCATCATCGGCATGGCACGGAATCAGGTCGTCATGCCCGGATTCGCCGCCTTCCATGTCGGTATCCAGACGGACGAAACCGAAGCCGAAGCGAACCGCCGGGAGCCGCCCGCCGAGAGCGGTGCCTACGTCGACGGCATGTCGGAATAGGCCTTTGACCCGCCCGCATCGCGGGGACGCTCGACCGCCGCGGTTTCGGGAAACCGGATACAGGCTCTAAACTCTGCCGGCGATGTCTCACGCCCGCAAACCGCTGTACCACTATGTCGCGCCGCGGCACTGGCCCGTCTGGATCGGACTGGGGCTGTTGCGCCTGGTGTGCCTGTTGCCGCACCGTGCGGTGCTCGGCATCGG
>JBAUVS010000457.1:0-3137 GCA_049583345.1 Woeseiaceae bacterium | reverse complement strand
GCGTATTAGGGTCCGCCGCCATCAGCGCCATGTCCGCGGCAAAGTCTGAGCCCGCATACTCCCAGTACGCGAACAGGAGATTCTCCGGTTCCCTGAGAAATATCGAGTAATTCCGGATGTTGCATTCGCGGATCTTGTCCAGTATCTCGGGCCAGACTGCCGCGTGCAGTTCCTTGTATTCGGCCACCCGGTCCGCCTTCAGTCCTATCAGCATGCCCATTCGTTGCATTTCGACTCAGCTCCCCCGTCCGTTGTTCGCGTCATCAGGATCGGTTTTCAGATCGAACTCTGCCTCGATCGCCGCGGTGTGAGCCCCGACTGCCGGCGCCGGCTTCGCGGACTTCAGCATGCGCCCGTCGAGCCGTATCGGGCAGCGTGTCGTGCGGATTTTCTCACCCGATTCTCCATCGAGTTCCTGCACAAAGTCCAATTGCCGGAATGCGTCGTGTCCCATCAGCGTTTGCCAATCGAGCACTTCGCAGGCCCAGGCATCCGCGGCGACGAAAATCTCGATCCAGTGAGCGGTCGGTTTTGCCCGGAGTATCTTCGACAGTATGGACTTGATCTGATCCCTTTCCGTAAACCAGCGCCGCCTGGCCGTGTACGCGAGTAATTCGGCGCTGTTCAGCAGCATCCCCAGCTGGTCGATCGGGACCATCGCGATTGCGATGTATCCGTCGAGGGTCTCGTAGACTCCGTAGGGCGCCGGCAAGTACGCATGACCGTTGCTCAGGGAGCTGCGTCGCGGGGCCTTGTTGCCGTCGTTCAGGTAGGTGGTAAGGACTTCGAACTGCAAGTCCAGCACGGACTCGAGCAGACTGACCTCGATCAGCGCGCCCTCGCGCTTGCGCTGGCTGCGGACAAGCGCGGCGAGTATGCCCTGGATCGCGGCGTTGCCGGCCATGATATCGGCCACGGCCAGTCCCATCGGCAGCGGCGGCTGATCGGCGTTGCCGGTCAGCCACATCAGTCCCGACCTGGCTTGTGCCAGCAGATCCTGCCCCGGCAGGTCCTTCCACGCCAGCGCGCCCCCGTATCCCGAGATCGACGCGTATACGATGCCCGGATTGATGGCGCGTACGGCTTCGTAGCCCAGCCCGAGGCGGTCGATGACGCCAGGCCGGAAGCTCTGGATGAGAACGTCGGCTCTTGCGATCAGGCTGCGGAGTTTGCCGATGTCCGTGGCCGACTTCAGGTCCGCAGCAAAACTTTCCTTGTTGCGATTGATCGCGTGGAAGAGCGTATTGGTCCCGCCGACTTCGGTGTCGGAGAGGTAGAGGTTCCTGGAAAGGTCGCCTTTACCCGGCCGCTCGATCTTGATGACGCGGGCACCGAGGTCGGCGAGTTTGAGGCTCGACAGGGGCCCGGCCAGGAACTGACTCATGTCCACTACGAGGACGCCTTCGAGCGGCAGATCCGCTGGCTCCGTTGCGAGTTCGGTCGTCGACACTGTGCAAGACTCCTATCGCAGGACTCGTTCAATGTACGTGATTGTCATGCTCGAACAACTCTGCGTAGACCAGGCGTACGGGACCGAGCAAACCGGAATCCACAAGCGGTTCGTCTGCCGCATAGAACCGTCCGGCCGAAAAGCCGATGCGGTCGCCGCCAGGAGGCGGGTCACCGTTGCGGTACCAGTCCGGCAGTGCGTTGATCGTCTGCGCGAACATGACGCGACCGGAGCCGTCCGCCGCGGGACCGGCGTCGTGCGCAACCCAGTTTCCGGCCGTGGGCTCGTAGCGGTACGGCGAGGGCAACCGGGCGTCCCCGATCAGCCGGTTGGTCCACAGCGTCGTGACTTTGACCTCGAGATCGTTGCTCCCGGCGCGCAGCGCTCCGGTGACGTCTACCCGATACGGAGCCATCCAGACGCGGCCCACCGACTTGCCGTTCAGGCGCACGTCGGCGATGTTCTCTACCCGACCGAGATCGAGATACGCGCGTTCGTCGTCGTGCAACGCTGCCGCCTCGAACCGCGTTCGATACGTCGCTGTTCCCGCGAAGTGGCGCACACCGGGGTCCGCGTGCCGGCTGAGCGACACCGGGCTGTCGAGGTCGATGGACGGCGGCGCACCGAGTCCCGGCGGAAAACTCACGTGCCAGGGCCCGGTTATGTCCGTCGGCGGGGGTGTGTCGGCGTCAAAGGTCGTCCCGGTGCTGAGCGCATAGCGGCCGGGCTGCCAGGCGAGCAGCATCAGGCTGCCGTTCGTGTCACGCCACAGCCTGGCGGGCCGTTCGGGCAACGGCGGTGCCGGTAAACCGCGCTGCGCGAGCGCGGCGATTTCCGCCTCGTCGAGTGCGCGTTCGAATATTCGGGGTTCGGAGTTGTCGCCCTCGAAGTAATACGTCACACCGACGGGCACCGGTGGCGCGGCGCCGCCGGGATGTACGATGTTGCCGCTGTGCAGTCCCGTTCGCACGAGCCGGCCATCGACATAGAGAGACGGCGTCCCGTCCCTGTACACCACGGCAAAGTGCGTCCAGCCGGCGATCGGCGTATGCGCGACGAGCACTGCGGGCGCGCTGTGGCTCGTGCGCTCGAGCACGAACGCGCCGTTGCGGCCGACCGCGAGTGCCATCGCGGCATGGCCCTTGCCATACAGCTCGTCGCCGGCGCGGGCCGGGACGACGTAGGACTTGCCGGTTTCGTTGGCGAAGCCGGACACGGACTCGTCGGGCATCAGCCGGAGTTCGACTTCCGGCTTGGCCCAGACCGACAAAGTGAACGTGCCGGACGGGACCGCCGGCCGGGGCGGCTCGGGCAGGCTCGCCTCCGCGAATCGCGTGCCATCGTGTGCGGCCCAGGCGATCGGCGCCGCCGCGGCACCGGAATCGTCGAATACGACGAATACGGATTCCGCCGGTCCGAGGTCGAGATCCACGAGCGTGCGGTCTGCAGCGCTGCCAAACACTGCCGCGCCGGTGACCGAACCGTCGGCCGCGTGCCACAGTTGGGGTGCGGTACCGCTGCGCCGAAACGAGCAGGTCGCCTGCTCGGGGCGACGCTGCCGGTTGGCGATGAAATAGATGTCGCGCCCGGGCGCGGTGCGGTGCAGCCACGCCAGCTTGCCGTCGGCGCTCCGTGTTGTGCAGGTGACGTCGCGTGCTACGCCGAGCACGTCGAGGACCTGCTGTAT
>JBAUVS010000456.1:0-11819 GCA_049583345.1 Woeseiaceae bacterium | reverse complement strand
AAGTCATAGCCGCTTTGCGAGCCCGACGTCGTGCCCCAGCTGATGCTCGAGACCGGGTCGCCGTTGGTAATGACGGGATCGCCCGGCTGGCTTCCGGGAACGTTGTCCACCGGGTCATGCCAGTATCCGACAACGGATACGAACGTGATTTCGGCGGCCGAGGCGCTCCCGGTCGGAACCAGGGCGAACGAGGCGAGAAACAGCACGGCAATCGCAAACCACCGACATGGCTGTCGCCGGCACGCGCCGACGTTTGACCGTCCTTCCTTGTGGGCCATCTCTCTCGCCAACTGGTGTGCGCTCCATGCGCGCCCAGGACAGCCCGTTCTTGCCGGCTTGGATTCGGGCGGTCCCGCTGCCATGGGTTTCGAAACCTTCAGGCCGGTAACTTTGCGTCACCACCTTTCGGTGGTTTTGCCTTTGTCTGAATCTGAGTGCGACTATGGCAAATGCATATTGGCCGTTTCGTGAACTGGATCACAAAATCCGGTGCCTTTCAGACGCTCGTCCTCGTCGCTGGAAGGCCCGCCACGTCTTGGTTTCCGGCGAGCCCGGAAAGAAGTCAGCGAACATTTCGGCGCCATGATCCGGAATCCGCCCGGCACGGGGCTGTTCGCCTGATTATGTTCAGCGAACCAGCGGATCAGGCTGCAGGCAGGAAATCGATCGGGTAGATGATCGTCATCGCGACGATGTCTTCTTTCGCACCGAAGTCGAACGTCCGCACCCGATCGACCACCTGTTGTGCCAGCACGGGAGCGCCCATGTCAGATGATTGCAGCTGGCAAAGTGAAACCGATCCGTCCGGCTCGATAGTGAGCTTGATGACGATCTGCCCGCGCAATGTCGGGTTCTCGCGCAGTGCACGGTTGTAAAGTCGATACAGCGCGGCCTTGTATCGATCGAATACGATCTGTATCTCTTCGTCTGTCCGGCCGGCCGCGGCACCGCCGGCGAGCGGTCGACCTGGCCCGTCGCCGCCGCCGATCGTGCTTGCAACCCGACTGAGCGCCACGCCCTCCATCGACCCTCCGCCGCCGCCGAAATCGCGACTAATGCTCGCAAGGTTGATGCCGCCGCTGGATCCCTGCGCCGAGGTCGTGACCATCATCCGTTCCGGCCGTCCGGCGCTATGTTCGCCCGCGTTGGTGAGTCGTGCCTGGGAACCGAGTTGTGCCGCCGGCCGAACCCGGGCCCGGCTGGCGATACTGTCGCTGAATGCCAGGATTCCCTTTGACTTGACCTGTTCCTTCGTATCCGGCTGCGGGTTCTCCGCCATTGCCGGCGCCTGTTCGGGCAACGGTTCCGGCTGCTCCTCGACCGGTTTCGGTTCCGGCGTCTCCTCTTCCGGTGTGGGCTGCGCCACAGGTTCGGGCGGCGGCGGAGGTGTCCGTTCCTGACGCACCAGCTTCGCGACGCGCTCCGGCAGCTCGATCTGCTCCTGCAGGGGAACCAGCGGCAGCGCGATGACACTGAGCAGAAACGCAATCGCGATGGAAGCGGCCATCGACGTCGCAAGGGACCGCCGGAAGCGCTCGTCCTCCTGGCAACCTCTTGCCCAGGGCATGACCTGCAGCCGTGCCTCGACGTCGTCGGCTTCTCGCTCGACGATCCATTCGTTGTTGCGGCTCTCTGCCTGCTCGATGACGTCTTGCAGGTCGTAATGCAGGTAGTCGAGAGTAAGGTTCTGCCTGTTGATCTCCTCGACGATGGATTCCCGGCGACTCTCGACGCGAGCGATCTCATTGTTGTATTCGGTTATCTTCCTGCGGGCATGATGAAGACGGGAGTCGTGTGGAGCGCCGTTGCCGTCCTCCCAGAACAGATCGCCTGCACCAATAGCATCGAGCTCTTCCAGCGACCCACAGATCCCGGAAAGGAGTTCGTAACGATGGTTGTCCTGCGCCAGCTTCTCGAGCTCGGCGTCCGCCGCCCGCAGATCCGCCTCCAGTCCGTCGAGTTCGCGCTCCGAGCGCTCGACTTCCTGGCGTAACGAATGTTCCTGTTCAGAGTGTTCCGAACTCACAGCGTCACGTTCATCCCTGAATTACTGGTTAGCCGCCACCTGTGCCGGCTTCTGGATTACAGCCAGCGACACGTTCTCGTAGCCCTCTCCGGTGCAGGCCGACATGATCCTCCTGACCACGATGAACGGCACCGACTTGTCCGCCAGGACGGTGACCTCACGGCTGTCCGCGACCGACAGCGTCGCAGGCCCGATAATATTCTCCTTCAGTTCGGCGAGGCGCGCCGCCAGAGGATCCAGCGAGCCCCTCTGGCCCTCCAGGATATCCGAGACCTTGCCGACCAGCTTGCCCTGTACCAGAACATCTTCCGGACTGACGGAGACCACGACTGTTTCACGAGGCTTGGTCTCCTCGCGCGATTCCGGCAGCTTCACGTCCTTTGGCGATTCCACGAGTTCGACTGAACCGGAATTGACGAGGAGGAAGAACACGAGAATCGTGAACACGTCCATCAGCGATGTCAGATTCATCTTTGCGATCTTCTTGCGATTGCGGGACATCCGCTTGATGCGTCGTGTATTCCTCATGGCGCATCACCGACCGATATATCGGAAAATAGAGAATACACTTGGAACTCTTCCTCGCCGTTCTCGCCAACGGTCGGCACTTCGACACTCCTCACGATGTCCATGACCTGGATCAGATAGTCGTACGGCAAGCGTGCTTCCATGAGCACGGATGCCGCGTCCTGGTCGGGGTAGGTTCTCTTGAGCTCGACCATGAAGTCGGACAGCTTCTGAAGATCGGGTTGGCCGTCTTTGTCCGGAATCGTCGCGATTACCGACCTGCCGTTGGTTATCTGGATCAGCTCATTCCGAACGATAATCTCGGGCTGGAAACCTTCTTCGTGTTGCGAAGGTCCGCCCGAGGTGCTGGGGAGATTGAGTTCCACGATGGTCAATCTCGAGAACACGGCCGTTATGAGCAGGAACGGCACCAGTACCACCATGAGATTGAGAAAGGTGGTTACGTCCAGTTCGTGCTCAGGCTTGCTCCGGCGATTGTAGTGGTGTCGCCTCGCCATTTGAGTCTATGCCTCAGCTGCCCGTTTCGCCCTTCTCGTGAACACGTTGAGCGCCTTGACCGTAGCCATCTCCAGACTGTCGACGATATCGCCGGTCTTGTTCGTCAGAACGGCATGCGTGATGAGCAACGGGATGGCGACCATCAGGCCGAAAGCCGTGGTATTCATCGCGACCGATATGCTCGCTGACAAGAGATCTGCCTTTTCAGCCGGATTTGCATTTGCGACCGCGGTGAACGCCTGGATCAGGCCCATGATCGTGCCCAGCAGCCCAAGCAGTGTGGCGATGCTCGAGGCGAGTGCGACGTAACCAGTTCGCTTCTCGAGGCGCGGGACGATCTCCATCATGCTCTCTTCCATGGCGATCTCGATGTCTTCCCGACGACGTACCGCGCCTTGCAACGAGAGACCCATATTCAGGACCTGCGAAATCGTGGATTCGTCCTTGCTGGTCATTTCGCGTGCTTCGTCGAACTCGCCGTTTGCAAGCAGGGGCTGAACCTTGTCCCAGACGGCCTTGTTTTTGCTCGTGACCATCGTCAGCGTGATGTAACGTTCGACTGCGATCGCGACTCCGACGGCGAACACGACCAGTATCGGATACATGAAGATACCGCCCGACCCGAAGAAACCTACAATCGAATACAGAAAGTCCATTGGTGCATCCTCATTTAACAAAATGCTTCGGGAGTAATCCCGAGACAGGCGCTAGCATAGATGCAGATCACAACCGCTTATGTGACGTAGCGCACGCTAAAGCCTTATGTCTGCTTTCCCGAGCGGATCTCGTAGAAGTCCAGCTCGCGCAGGAAGACTTCCTTGTCCACGGGCTGTGCCCGGTCATCCAGCGTATCCGACAGATCGATGTCGTCGCCGAGTTCGGACGACTTCCAGGGCACGATGACCAGCGATTTCGGCGCTTCCTCGTTGCCGAGGATCGACATGCCGGAAAGAGTCTTCGGATTGTCGATACTGTCGCCCTGCTTCTTTGCCGGCCGCGTATCGGCTTCGTCTTTTACAGCGCCAGTCTCCTCATCGGCCCAGCAAGGGCCGCATGCCACGCATGCCAGCGCGAAAACCAACAACGTTCGTTTCACCGTCCCTTCTCCGGTTGTCCCAGGCGATTGCGGATATCCGCGATCCATACCGTCACTTCTTCGTCGCCCGGCACCGTCTTCATGTAGGCTTCGTATTGCGTCAGTGCGCAGTCGAGATCGCCGAGATAGAGGTCACACAGCACGCCGAGGTTGCGCCTCGCGTAGTGGTAGCCCGGATAGACCGCCAGGGCCGCCTCATAGTCCTGTTTCGCCTCCGCGAAATGGCCGGTCTTGCGATGTACGATGCCGAGTTCATTTAGCGCGATCGGGTGATCAGGATTCGATTCGAGTGCGAGTTTTAGATTCTTTTCGGCGGCATCCAGGTCACCGGCGCGCTCATAAGCGATCCCGAGATCGATACGAGGGGCGCTCAGATCTGGTGCGGCGTCAGCGACGGACTCGAGCAGCCGTACACCCTCGTCCAGTTGGCCCTGCTCGAGTAGTGCGAGCGCGCGGTCGTAATCGACTCGCGTATCGTTGCTGATGCGGGCTTCCTCCGTAATCGTGAAGCCGACGGAATCCTGGATCTCGATCCGGGCCGGCGCCCGCTTCGACTCGACGGATGCGCAAGCGCTGATGAAGACCGCCAGCGAGGCCACCAGTATCGCGGTTCGGGTTTTGACAGGTCGGACGGCGTTCATGGCTGCTGGTCTCGGCTATTGCTCGGGTTGGCTACCAGTCTCGTTCGCCACCTGGACCGCAGTGTTCGATGGCTTTGCCGGCTCCCGGGACTGCAGATTTTCCGTGTTTTCCTGCTGATCGACCGGAACCGGCGGCGGCGCAATCGGCATGCGGTATGCGTACGTATCGATCGACCCGAGGTAGCCGCTGCTGATCTCGTTCTTGGCATAACGTCCCGGCATCAGAACCGCGAGCTTGTCCATACTCTGCTGTACCCAGCTGTTGTAGACGCCGCCTGCAAGTAATTCGTGATTCTGCTCGTGAATCTCGATTGCGCGCTCTTCGAACGGATAGGCTTGTTCCTCGATGGCCATTTCGTAGTCGGCCATTTCCTCCTTGTTCAGACCGGCCGGGCGTTCCGAGTTGGCGAGCGCCTGGCTGAACTCGTAGTAGGTCTCCGCTATGTAGTAGGTCGCCGCTGCCGTTACCTCGGCGACCTGGTAATCGACCAACCCCTCGAAGGCCTGCATTGCAGCATCCATCCGCTTCTGCTTTTCGGCCAGGCTCTTTTCGAATGGCTGGACAAGCGGCAATTCCTCGAAGGAATTGAAGGTTTTCTCCGCCAGTACCAATGCAGCTTTTGCCGCGAGGTACCTGCTCCTGTCCGTCCGGTCTTCGCCGGCATCGCGGTCCATCGCCACCATTGTGTTCAGTTCTTTTTCGTAGCGCTTCAAATCTTGTTGCGATTTGTACAACTCAGCAATCCGGTTGCGGGTTTCCATTGCAACATCGAGAGGTCTCGGATATGCGTCGACATAGCGCTTGTACACTCGCAAAGTGTCGGCGGCGTTACCCGCGTCGTCGTACAATTCACCGGCCGTCAGGAGTGCCTTGCGGCTGTCCTCGGGATCGGTCGCTTCCGCGGCGATTCTTTCGTATTCGGCCGCCGACCGTTCTACCTGGCCGGCTTCATGGTAGATGTACGCGAGTTGCTTGGTCGCTTCGGGCGCCAGCTCGTTATCGGCGTGGTTCTTGCGAAATGCTTCGAGGACCGCGGAGGCCTGGGTCCAGTCCTCGACTTTCATCAGCGCGCTCGCGGCATCGTATTCCGCTCCGACGCTGATTGACGAGGTCGGCGCGACGTCCTTTATCCGCAGGAAATTCGCTGCCGCGGCACGATAGTCTTCGAGCTGGTTGGCCTGTTCACCCTGCTTGTAGATCGCCGCAGCGAGGCCCTCGACGATATTCTGACGCGTCTCGTCGTCCGGATCGGTCAATTGCAGGACCTTTGTATATGCCAGTTCCGCGTTCTTGTATTCGGCGATATCGAGCGAAGAATTCGCAATCACGGCCCACGCGGAACGAACCAGGGAACGATCCGCATCCGGGTATGTCTCGATCAGCTTGTGCGCCGACTGGATCGCGAGCGGAAGGTTCTTCATCTCGTAGAGGTCATCGGCGGCCTTGCCGAGTACGACCGGCGCCTCCTTGTGGTCAGGGAATGTATCGGCAAAACGCAGTGAACTCGAAACCGCCGCCTGTTTTACTTCGAGTTGCTGCGCGCCGGTGGCCACTTTGAGCTGTTCACGATAGGCATAGATCGCAGCATAACCCGCGGCGGCCGCTTGCTCGTGCGGCGCGTATTCGTATGCCGTGCGTTCGTATTCTTTTGCCGCGTCCCCGAAATTCTCGTTTTCCAGCAGCAGGTTGGCCAACTGATAATTAATCTGCGGAGACTCCGGTTCTTTCGGGAATGAGGCCAGGAACTCACGGTACCAGTGCTGAGCCTCGCCGAAGTTCGCCGGCTTGTCGTCGGCAAGTGATTCTTCTTGATAGAGCGCGTGATAGTGACTCGCCAGATCCGTGAGATTCTGTTTCAGGAAGCCCACGACTTCGGGCGCGTCCTCGACGTTCGAATAGTTCCAGTATTCCGCGTCGAGTGCATAGGTCGCCGCGAACTCCTTCTTTGCCTCCACGACGAGTTTCGGGAATCCGGCCTCATCGTAGATCTCCACGATGCGCATGCTGAAGTACGGCGAAGCATGATGGTACGGATTCAGCTTGATGAATGATTTGTACACGGACGCTGCGTCTTCGTAACGCAGTTTGCCGAAATAGAATTCCGCCAGGTTCCCGTAAATCTTGTCCGCGTAGCTGCGCTGACCGTGCTTCGCAAAGTACTCATCGACGACCTCGGGACCGCCGAGATTGGAGAAACTCAGACTGATGACACGAAAAGTGTCGGCGAGACGCAGTTCATCGTCTTCGTCGTATTCCTGGTCGAAGTCGTAACCGATCGAAAGCCGGTAATCCAGCATCGCCAGGTAATTGCGCAATGCATCCTCGTAGAGTTCCTGCTTGTAGAGCGACCAACCCAGTTTGTAGAGGGCCAGCTCGTAATATGACGACGTCGTGCCCATCTTGATGATTTCGCCGTAGGCGTCTTCGGCATCGAGGTATTTCTTCCTGACGAAGTAGTACTCACCACGGCGGAAATAGACCTCGTCCAGGTACTTCGAATACGGGAACTCCTTCACCAGCCGATCCATTACCTCCATGGCCTTGTCGGGCTCTCCAACCTCGTCGTATGCGCGCGACAGTTGGTACAGGACCTGGTCGTTGCGTTCGTAGTTGGGATAGGTTTCCAGGATCGTCCAGTAAGTCCTGATCGCCTCACGGGGGCCGGCCGGCACCGGAATGCTCTCTCCGCCCGGCATCGGAGTCTCGAGTTCGGCCTTCGATGACAAGAGCTTGTAGCGCTCGGTCGCGCGTTGCTCGAAGGCTTCGTCAGACTCCGCTGGCTGTTGCGGGCCGGCACCCTTGCCGTCAGCCGTGATCTGGTGTGTCACTGCTCCGGATTCGGGCGCTGCCATCTCCACCACTTCGCCGTTACCGATGACCCCATACGCCTGCTCGATCTGCAAGTCCGCAAGCCTGCGCATCGCTTCAGGCGTACGCGCGCTTTGCGGGGTCTCTTCGAGGTAACGGCGATAACTCTCCGCCGCATGCTCCAGGCTCTCGTCGACGTGGACGTCGTCAAGATCCGCCGGCACAGCATCGAGATCGGCCAGCGTACCCCGTTGGGCCGTCGTCCCACAGGCACCCAGGACCACACAGACCAGGGGCACGAAGGCGAAATGGCGGCTCATTTCGGTTCCTCCGCCCTCGCCTGCGCCTGCGTTGCCCGGTCATAGCTGTCTGCCAAAGCGAACCGCGCCTTGTCGCCAAATTTTTCAAGGCGGTCACGGCGCGCCAGCAATTCATCGACGGCCATGACCTCCAACAAATGGCCCTGACGCGTCATCAGCATCTCGACCTTGCCCGTTGCTTCCCCGACTTTCGTACGCAGCCGGCTCAACGGCTTTTTGTATCCGACGTAGCTCAGAGTGGCAGCCTGCCGCGTGCGGACGAATTCATCGTATTTCGACTGCGCCACCGTCATGGCTTCGTCGAGATGCCTCAGATTTTCGTCGAACCGGGTCAATCGCTCGTCGTATTTGGTGACGAGGGTCCACGTAAGCAGACCTTTGAGTCGCTTGACACGCTGCATCATCGCTGCAGCTTGTGCCGTATCCACACCCTGAAGAGCGGACTCGATCTCATTCAGGCGTTTCAGTTCCACCTGTTCTTCACGGGTCGCAAGGAATTCCGGTCGAGGCGTCGTCAGCAGGTCGTCACGCCGTTGCACCAACATTTTGTATTGCTCGATCCGCAGTCTCAGACGCGAATCCAGCTCGCGGAATTCCGTATCGACATCGGGTAACAGCGGTTCATAATGATCGTGACGGATCCGGACCATCTCGTCGTACGCATCGAACCCGGATTGCCAACTCAGCAGTTTTCTGTGCAGGTCGGCCAGATCCAGGTAGTTCTGCAGTCCCGTCTGAAAGTTTTGAGAGGCAAGCAGATCCATCATGTAGTACGTCTCGGGAGCGTCGGGTAAGGACCGCAGCCGAATGACCCAATCCTTGTTCTGGCGAATCTCCTCTCGGGTCAACGCTTCGAGAAATTTCCCATCCCGGATGCTATCGATGGATTCGTTCAATTTTGAGACTTCGGCGCCGAACGAATCGAGTGCACGGCCGTAGTACACTGCTGCGCGGCCATAGATATTCAGCTTGCCGTAGGCATAGGGCAAAGCGAGCATGGCCTCCTGGGTGGCGCTGTCGGTCACCTCCCGCCCTGCAAGTATTTTCCAGGGCACCACGGCGCGGTCGGCACGACCGATGGACATGTTGGCCCAACCCGAACTCAACAATGCCTGGTTCGAGAACGGGCCATCCAGCCGGACGCGGTCCAGATACGGAATTGCCTGCTCGTAATCTCCGGATTCCAGCAGCATCGTGCCGAGAACCAGGTTCGATTTGTCCCGGATCGCGAGTTCCGCAGGGTCCTTCGTCTCTGTGCTTCCGGCTCTGTCCAGTTGCTCGATTGCCTGCTGCCGCTGCCCTTCCTGCAGGTAAGCGATCCCGAGATTGTAGCTGGCAAATCCCCCATAGCTCCTCGATCCCTGCAGGCGCTTCAGAATCCCGATCGATTCTCCCGGCCGACCTTGCCCGAGGTACACGTTGGCTCGGAGGAAATCGATGTCATCGCGAATCGACTCGGGAATTTTTCCGTTGATCCGATCCAGTGCTCGCAGCGCATCTTCGAGTTGATTCTTCTGGAAGTGAATTCTCGCCAATCGGTACGCGGCATCGTTACGTACCACGTCATCGACGTCACCCTCCAGCACTGCCTTGATGGCGCGTCCCGCACGAAGATGCATGCGGTAGTGCAACTCGAAGTCGCCGAGAGAAAACTCGGCGTCCGACATGTAACGGTAGAGAGTATCGAGCTGCGGTTCGTCTACGTCATCGTGCTGTTTTACCTCGGCATCGAGCCTTTCCAGCGCCTCGAACCAGAGACCCTGGTGTGCATAGTAAAGCGACTCGCCAAAGTACAGGTCTTGCAGCTCTTCGCCCTGACTTGGGCTCGATGCCAGGCCGGCAATCAGCAGGAGCCCGAGCACGAGAATCGGTGCCCGACGCATGTTCTACCACTCTCCGATGTTGATTCCGTTACCGGTCAGCCCCGGCGCAGACAGAGTCACGCCAAGCGTCTCGGGCCTGACGTCTTTCGAAAAGGCGAAGCTGTTCGATTCCGTAAAGTCCTTTCCGTTCTCGAGCTTGCCGATCATCGTGATCCGAAGCTCGTGGTTACCGGTAACGATATTGCCCGTATAGGCTCGCTGCACCCCTCCTTTTTGCAGCGCCTCGAGCTCTTTGAAACTGTAGATATGGTGCGTGGCAAGGTTGCCGTCGATTTCGATCTTGACCGCATCCAGGCGGAATTTCTCGTTTTCCGCGATAGAAACGAAGACGGCCGTCTCCGTATTGGAGGGATACAACAGGCGCTCTTCGAGGTTGCTCAGGTCCGATGCGATCCCCAACACATCGGTCTTGATTTCCTGCACCTGCCCGTCGAGGCTGCGTAGTTCGTCCCCGGAATTCTCCTGCGCATTCGCAGTGCCGATGACGAATACCGCAAGGAGAATCGGTAGCAAGCTGCGCATCGCTGTAAGAACCGCAAAAGTCCCTTTCGACATTACATAATCCTTCGGCTGACGCTGCCGATGCGCGTAGGTGCGGATGAAAACCACGCGAGTGCAAGTCTTGGTGAAATTACCGTTCTGATCTGTGATCTGTGCCACAGTTTGATGCGTGATGCAGAACCATAGTCTGCCCGAATGATCGTGACCTCGGACTGGACTGCTTTGCTGGAAGACGCCGGCGGTTGGCTCTACGAGTTATTCATTGCGCCGGTTCTCTGGCTGACCTCGACGTTGGCCACGCTCGCTCCGGCCCTGTTCGGCGATCTCGCCATCGCGGCGGCCGGCGGGAACCGGACCTGGCCGGCGATCATCGCCTGTCTCATCTGGTGCCTGCTTGCGGTCGCCGTCCTGAAGCTCGTCGCCCTGGTCAGGTCCGCAATCCGCACCATCGGTGCCTGGATCCGCCTGATCCATTTCCGCGTCTCACACGCCATACGCGGATTCAAGACGAGGCTGGTAATCAAGCTGCGGCAATTCCTGCCGCACCGCACGAATGCGGGCATGCTGGTGATTCCTGACATCGACATGGACGAGGTCGATATCGCCATGCTGCGCTTCGTGTCGGATCGGGGTCCGGGTTTCGCGATTTCAGCTCCGGACCTCGCGGAGGAATTCGGAATGCGCCCTGCACAAATCCAGCGCAGACTGGAAAAGCTCAGCAGGAACAGGATGCTCGAAGACGTGATAGGTTCCACCGACGGCTACGACAACTACCGTCTGACGAATTCCGGATTCTCATTCCTCGCGATGTGGTACCGGCAGGACGCGGCGACCTGACCACGGGATCCCGGCCCGACTGCCGCGAACGCGGACAAAATCGGCTACACTAAGCCCGCGGAGAATCCGTCGCGGTCTTTCGCTCGGTACGATCATTCCGTATAGACGGCAGCAGATCCGGATGAGCCTCGAAATACGGCCATATTCACCTGATGATCGACAAGCGGTACGCGACATCTGCTGCGAGACGGGTTTCATGGGCGAGCCGATCGACCCGGTGTTCGCCGATCGCGACGCTTTCGCCGATTTCTTCACGCGCTATTACACGGATTGCGAACCCGAGAACGCGCTGGTCGCCGAAGACGACGGCCGCATCGTGGGTTACCTTCTCGGCGGTCTCGATCACCGGCGCTGCTCCCGCAGGCAGCTCTGGCTCGTGCTGACCCGGACCGTGCCCAAAGTCCTCGGCAGGATCCTGGCGGGTCGTTACGACCGTGCCTCGCTCCGATACCTGAAGTGGTTCATTTTTCGCGCGGCCCGCGAGACGCCGGTGTCGATCCCGAATGCCGCACATTTCCACATCAACATCCTGCCGGAGTATCGGAGCGGCTATTGGGGACGGCGCTTCATCTTCCCGTTCATGAACAAGGTGGCACGGCTCGGCATGAAAGGAGTCTACGGTCAGATGCAAGTCTACAAGGACCGCCGGGACGAGAAGATCTTCAAGCGCTATGGCTTTC
>JBAUVS010000455.1:0-2722 GCA_049583345.1 Woeseiaceae bacterium | reverse complement strand
GTCCGGGCCCGGCCGCGCGCCGACGATGCGCGCAGGACACAGCATCCGCAGGCCTTGCGTGCGATCGAGGGCGTCGCCGAGCCTCTCGCCCAGCACCCGGTTGACGACCACGTACCCCAGCGCCTCGACGCCCTGCTCGGCCGCATCGATGTGCGCGAAACCGAAACGGCCCCGGTCGGACACGTGGATCCGCGTGACCGGTGTCGCGGCGGCGACGATCCCTTCCCAGAGACCCATCGCCTCGAACGTGCGCTGCGTGCTGCGCGACAGCGCCGTCGAACGGTCGTCGAAGCTCGGCTGCGCGGCGGCCGCGCGGGGCACCGGTTCCACGATTGCCACGCGCAGGGCCAGCGGCGCGAGCGCCAGCGCGAGGGTAGAGCCGATCATGCCGGCGCCGGCGACGATGATGTCGTAGTCGTGTTCGCTGCTTGCCGGAACCATCAGTGTCGCATCAGTGACTCGATCGCATCCGGTTCCTTGACCAATCCCTTGGTCAGCACGTCCGCGCCGTTGCTCGTGACCGCGACGTCGTCTTCGATGCGCACACCGATATTGCGCCAGCGTGCCCGCACCTTGCGGCTCGCCGGGATATAGACGCCGGGTTCGACGGTCAACACCATGCCCGATTCGAGCAAGCGCCATTCCTCGCCCACCTTGTAGTCTCCGACGTCGTGCACGTCCATGCCGATCCAGTGTCCGGTCCGATGCATGTAGAAGTCCCTGTACGCCTCGTCGCGGATCAGCCTGGGCAACGAGCCTTCGAGCAGGCCCAGACGCTTCAGGCCCCGCGTGATCACCCGCACGGCGGCATCGTGCGGATCGTTCCAGTGATTCCCCTTGCGTACCTTGTCGATCGCGGCAAGCTGTGCTTCGAGCACGATCTCGTAGATCGCGCGTTGCTCCGGACTGAAACGTCCGCTGACGGGGAACGTCCGCGTGATGTCGGACGCGTAGTAGTCGAGTTCACAGCCCGCGTCGATCAGCAGCAGGTCGCCGTCGGCGAGCCGGGCCCTGTTGTCGACGTAATGCAACGTGCAGGCATTGGCGCCGGCGCCCACGATAGGCATGTACGCGTGACGCGCGTCGTGCCGGCGGAATTCGTGAGTGAATTCGGCTTCGATCTCGTACTCCGCCAGCCCGGGGCGGACCATCTTCATGGCACGTGTGTGCGCCGCGACGGAGATCTTTGCCGCCTTGCGCATCGCGGAGATCTCGGCGCGGCTCTTGTAGAGGCGCATGTCGTGCAGCAGATGGTCCAGGGCGACGAATTCCTGCGGCGTGTGTACGCCTCGGGAGCCGCCCGAACGCAGCGAATTCACCCATTCGGCGATCCGCGCATCGAAATCGGGGTACATCCCCATCGTGTAGAAGACACGCTCGCAGGACTCCATGATGCCGGGGAGGATGTCGTCGATGTCGTCGATGGGGAACGCATCGTCGGCCCCGTACTGTGTCGTGGCTCCCTCCGGACCGGCACGCCGGCCGTCCCAGCGTTCCTTCTCCGGATTCCGTTCGCGACAGAACATCAGGTATTCACCCGCACTGCGCCCGGGCACCAGGACGACGACCGCCTGCGGTTCTTCGAATCCGGTCAGGTAGTAGAAGTCGCTGTCCTGTCGATAGCGGTATTCGACGTCGCGGCTCCGGGTCCTGACGGGCGCCGCCGGGAGTATCGCGATGCCGCCCGCACCCATCATGCCGATGAGCTGCCTGCGGCGTCTCTGGAACTCCTTGTCGTTCAATGCAATACCTCCGGGCAGGGGCTCCCTCGAAAGTGCCAGTGGGCCCAATGATCCCACGTTCGATTCAGGTGCTGTTTGCAGTGACTGTGGGCCCAATGATCCCACGTAACTGAGGGACTGGCCATGGCGGGCGAAACGCTGCCGTCCGGGTGATTGATTCTGTCTGAGCGCCTGTCTATATTGCCGGTATGGCCGACGAGAGCAATATCACCTTCGAGCACGAGCTGAAGCGACTGGAGAAGCGCGTCGATGCGTTGGTAAAGGTCTGCGACCAGCTCCAGGACGAGAACAAGTCCCTGAAGCAACGCCAGGACGTCCTGACGGCCGAGCGCGCCAACCTGCTGCAGAAGAACGAACAGGTGCGGGCCAGGGTCGAAGCGATGATCGGCAGACTCAAGGCAATGGAGCAAGGATCCTGAACATGACCGACTACGCTCAAGTCAGTGTCCGTATCCTGGACAAGGAATACCGTGTCTCGTGCCCGGCCAGCGAGCGCACCGACCTGCTCGATTCGGCCGAGGTCCTGAATGCCAAGATGCGAGAGATCCGTGACAGCGGCCATGTCGTCGGGCTCGACCGGATCGCGGTCATCGCGGCGCTCAACATGGCCAATGAACTTCTGCACGCCCAGGCGCGCGGCCGCCTGGTCGACACTGACTTCAGTAATCGATTGAAACTGATCTCCGAGCGCGTCGAGAACGTGTTGGGTGAATCCCGGCATCTGGATCTTTGACGCGTACTGCGATACAACCGAACCGGCGCCTCCTGCGGTGTTCGATACCGACCTGGACACCTTTCGACCCTAAATCTTTACCTCGGGGCCGTGCACTGTCGGCAGCATTTGAGCAGGGCCGTTCGCGGTAAGCCTGTTGCTGCCACGGCTGGCCCCACTTGTTGCTCTGGTTCGAGAGCGACGGTCTGTAACGGCACAGGCGGGAGGCGCTCTTGATTCCGACGAAAAAAACTCTGCTGCGCAGTGA
>JBAUVS010000454.1:0-16235 GCA_049583345.1 Woeseiaceae bacterium | reverse complement strand
GGCCCCGCGGGCTGCCCGTGCCGGGTGGGCGGAACGGGCGCGGCCGCCGGTTGACCGCCGAGCGCCGAGGCCTGCGCGTGCTGGAAGCGCAACGCCTCTGCTGCGCGACGCCGCTCGGCGGTGTCGTCGAGTTCCTGCTCGGTCTGGATGCGGATGCGCGAGAGGATGCTGATCGTATCGTGTTTGATGTGTTCGAGCATGGCGCCAAACATCTCGAAGGCCTCGCGCTTGTATTCCTGTTTCGGATTCTTCTGCGCGTAGGAACGCAGGTGAATACCCTGGCGCAGGTGATCCATGGCAGCCAGGTGTTCCTTCCAGTGCAGGTCGAGCTGGCGCAGCATGACCTGCTTCTCCACGTTCCGCATCAGCTCGCTGCCGATCGTCGCTTCCTTTTGCTTGTAGGTCTTCTGGCACTCTTCGAGACACCGCGCGAGGATGCCCTCCTCGTTGAGTGACTTGTCTTCGGCGATCCAGCGCGCGACGTCGACGTGCACTCCGAATTCGGATTCGAGTTCGTGATTCAGTCCCTCCGGATCCCACTGCTCCTCGAGGCTGCCCGGCGGGATATGGCTCCGGACGGCCGCGGTGATTACCTCGTCACGGATCGCGGCGACGGACTCCTCGATCTCGTCGGCGGCCATGAGTTCCGAGCGCTGATGATAGACGACCTTGCGCTGGTCGTTCGCGACGTCGTCGTATTCGAGGAGGTTCTTGCGGATGTCGAAGTTGTGCGCCTCGACCTTGCGCTGCGCACGCTCGATCTGCCGGGACAGGAGCTTGCTCTCGATCGCCTCGCCTTCGCGCATGCCGGCTCTCGACAACAGCGACTTGGTGCGTTCGGGATCGCCGAAGATGCGCATCAGGTTGTCTTCCATCGACAGATAGAACCGGCTGGAGCCCGGATCGCCCTGGCGCCCGGACCGGCCGCGCAGCTGGTTGTCGATGCGCCGCGATTCATGCCTTTCGGTGCCGACGATGTGGAGTCCGCCCGATTCGATGACGGCATTGTGGCGCGACTGCCAGTCGGCGCGAACACTCTCTCTGTCGGCGTCCGGCCCCGCAGCCAGGATTTCCGCATCGAGATTGCCGCCGAGAACGATATCGGTGCCGCGCCCGGCCATATTCGTCGCGATCGTAATCGCCCCGGGGCGGCCGGCATGCTGCACGACGATGGCCTCGCGCTCGTGCTGCTTGGCATTCAGTACTTCGTGCTCGATGTTGCGTTTGCCAAGGAGTGACGAGAGCAATTCGGAGGTTTCGATCGACGTCGTGCCGACAAGTACCGGCTGTCCGCGCTCTCGGCAATCGTTGATATCTTCGATGATCGCGTCGAATTTGTCTTTCTGCGTCAGGTACACCAGATCCGCATTGTCCTCGCGGATCATCGGTTTGTGCGTCGGAATCACGACGACTTCGAGCCCGTAGATCTGCTGGAACTCGAAGGCTTCTGTATCCGCCGTGCCGGTCATGCCGGAGAGGTTGCGATACAGTCGGAAGTAGTTCTGGAACGTGATCGATGCGACGGTCTGGTTCTCCTGCTTGATCGAGACGCCTTCCTTCGCCTCGATCGCCTGGTGCAGTCCGTCGGACCAGCGGCGGCCGGGCATCGTGCGTCCGGTGAACTCATCGACGATGACCACTTCGCCGTTGCGGACGATGTAGTCGACGTCCTTCTGATAGAGCGCGTGCGCCCGGAGCGCCGCATTCAGGTGATGCAGCAGGCGGATGTTCGCCGCATCGTAGAGGCTTTCACCGGCCTCCAGCAGACCCGCCTGCAGCATCAGCGATTCGATCTTCTGCTGGCCTTCCTCGGTCATATAGGCCTGCTTGGCCTTCTCGTCGACCGTATAGTCGCCGCGGCGCACGAGCTTGCAGGCGGCGACCTTCTTGTCCTGCCCGACAAGCACGACGTCGCACTGGCGGGACTCGCCGATCCCGATCGCCTTCTCCAGCCCCATGACATCGGTCTGGGCGCCGTCCTCGCCTTCGATCGTCACCGGTTTGCCACGTTCGTCGACCAGGGTCACCTTGCGCGCGTAGATGTCCTCATTCGCGGCTTCCTCCGGCTCCGTATGCTTCGTCAGCTTCGGGATCAGCTTGTTGATCTGAGCGTACAGATCGGTACTTGCCTCCGCGGGTCCGGAGATGATCAGCGGCGTGCGCGCCTCGTCGACCAGGATGGAATCCACCTCGTCGACGATAGCGAAATTCAGATCCCGCTGAGCCTTGTCTTCGATGGCGAACGCGAGATTGTCGCGCAGATAATCGAAACCCAGCTCGTTGTTCGTCGCATAGGTGATATCGCTCTGGTAGGCCGCGCGTTTTTCCTCCTGGGTCTGTCCCGCCCTGGACACACCGACCGTGAGATCGAGGAATTCGTAGACGGGACGCATCCAGTCCGCGTCGCGCTGAGCCAGGTATTCGTTGACGGTGACGATGTGGACGCCATCGCCGCTGATCGCGTTCAGGTACGCGGGCAAGGTTGCGACGAGGGTCTTGCCCTCGCCCGTACGCATCTCGGCAATATTGCCGTCATGCAGCACCATGCCACCGATCAGCTGCACATCGAACGGGCGCATCCCGAGCGTGCGTACCGCCGCCTCGCGCGCCACTGCGAAGACCTCCGGCAGGAGCTGATCCAGTGTCTCGCCCTCCTCGTAACGCTTCCTGAATTGCGCAGTCCTGGCTTTCAGGGCAGCATCGTCGAGGGCCTTCGTCTCCTCTTCGAGGGCATTGATCTTATCGACGATCCTGGCATAGCGGCGCAGTAGCCGCTGATTGCGGCTGCCGAAGATGCGCGTCAATATATTGGCCACCGGGGCTCCTGCAAGCGATTCGGGGATTGCCCGACTGAACCCGGGCACGCAAAGTCCGATATTTTATCGAAACCTGCGACGTATGGGTGATTTTGGGAAACTCAAGGCGACCGGCAGGTGCCGGTGTTCCGGGATAATCTCCAGAAACGGTCTCAAAAACCCTCGTGACGGGTTCTAGTTTGAGGACGTCTCGCGGATGAAGTTCACCGGATTGACGCGGCGCCCGTCCTTGAGCACCTCGAAATGCAGGTTCGGGCCCGTGGCGCGACCCGTGTCCCCCATGTGTGCGACGACCTGACCCTTCTTGACTTCGTCACCCACGGAGACGACGAGGTCCTCATTGTGAGCGTAGCGCGTCGAGTAGCCATTGCCATGGTTGATCTCGACCATCTCACCGTAGCCGTAGCGATCCGCCGACCAAGTCACGACGCCATCGGCCACGGCGAACACGTCGTCACCGAGCTTTCCGGCGAAGTCGATGCCCGTGTGGTTGGCAGGCTTGCCGGTAAACGGATCGGTGCGCCGCCCGAAGTACGACGAGATCCATCCCGAACCGACCGGCCGCCCCTGCGGATAGACCCGCTGTTTGAGGTTTCGGCGCATCAGCACGTTTTCGAGTACGCCGAGCTGTGCTTCCCTGTGGGCGAGTTCGCCATCGAGCGATTGCATCGATTCGACGAGGTCCGGGACCGCGACGTTCGAGCCGCCCGCCATCGGTTCCTCCGGACCGCCGAGGGCCGGCGGTTCGTCGAAGTTGAACTCGCCGTCGTCCAGGTCGGCCATCTCGGTGAGCCGGCGCCCGAGCGCGTCGAGCCTGATGATTCGGGCGTTCAACTGGGCAACACGGATGGCGAGGGCATCCAGCGTGTCCTCGTTGCCCTGCCGTATCTCGTCGATCGTATTGCGCTGTTGGTGAAGTTCGCCGGTCAGCTCGGCGACCTCGTTCCTGCTCACGCCGGAACCGGTCATGGAGGAATACCAGTAGCCGCCGGCAAAACCCGCAGCCCCGAGGGCGACGGTACAGGCCAGCAGGAACCCCGTGGCCGCAAGGCCGGACAGGTTGAGTTGCCTTGGCCTGCCTAAGCTGGTTCCGAAAATTACAACATTCATCGGGTACGCCTCGGAGATGCTTGAGTCAGTTCGTTATTCTTGGTCTCTCTCAGCTGTGAACAACGGGCATGCAGCCTGTTCAGGCAGTCGCTTATAATTGTATGCCTGCATTCCGTGTTCACTTCGGCAGCCCCGCTGTCGTAGGACCAGGTCCCTTAGACCGGTGGATTTGCGCCCCCGCTTTTCAGCGGGTTTGCCCTTGTCGTGAAGGCAAATATGCATAATGTCGGTTTTTAATACAAGGACAGGCCCTCCGAACGGTGACCTGAGTCCGTCGGAAACCCCGAAAAATGCCGATTGCGTCACATTTTTATGTCCGCCAAGAGCCTGGAAAACCTCCTAAATTCCAATGATCACGCGGAGTTACGCGAGGTCATTCGGCACGCGCAGCAGATGGACCGGCTCGTCGCGGCCCTCAAGCGGACACTGCCGCCTGAAATCGGCGCCGGCCTCGCCGCCGCCAATGTCCGGGACGATGGCAGCCTGGTGATACTGGCATCGACACCCGCCTGGGCCAGCCGCCTGCGTTTCGAGACGGACCTCCTCCTCAGCGCAGCCAGGGGGGCGGGCGTTGCGGCGTCTTCCTGCACGGTGCGGGTGGTACGCGGCTGACCGGCCATTCGCCGGGCCGATGCGACCGGCAGGGGTCCGCATGGACTCGGTCCAGAACTTCTGCAGGATACTCCGGCTCCAATAGGCACTGACTCCTGCGGGAACGGTCCGGACCCGGGTGATGGCTCCTGAAAACCTCATGCTGCGCTCCTGCAGCCACGGCGCCGCTGCGCTGCCCCGGGTATTCGCGAAACGCCAATCGATGCGCCGGGACCAAAAGGCCCTGATCGTCGTCCTGGCGGCGCACACCGTGGTGTGGTCCGCGATGTGCCTGCTCCTCAGGTCGCCCGTACCCTACGACGCCGTCGACGCGGCCAACTGGGGGCGCCATCTCGAATTCGGCTATACCAAGGGCCCCTATCTGGTCGGCTGGGCGAGCCGCCTGGGCCTGCTGCTGACCGGCGGCCACCCCAGTGAATTTGCGTATTATTTCCTGCACATGCTCGGAATCGCCGTTGGCGCATACGGTGTCTGGTTGCTTGCGCTGCGCCTGCTCGAGGATGTGCGCCTTGCACTGCTGGCCGTGTTTGCGCTCGGCCTGACGACCATAGTCAGTATCAGCTCCATCCCCTACAACGACAACTATCTGCTGATCGCGCTCTGGCCGTACGCATTCTATTTCTTCGTCAGGGCCTGCTTCGACCGGAGGCGCTTCTGGATCGGGGCCGGCCTGTTCGCGGGACTCGCCCTGATGGCGAAGTACTCCACCGCCGTCTTCCTGCCGTTCATGCTGCTGTATACGTTGTTGCACAAGGACGTCAGGCAACACTATCGCGGCTGGGAGATCTACGCCGGGATTGCCCTGTTCTGTGTTGTGTGCATGCCCAATCTGTTCTGGCTGTACAGGCACGACTATGCTGCCTTTGACTGGGTCACCGGCGAGATTTCCGGCCCTGAGATCGGCTCGAGCCTGTTTGCCTACCTCGACGCTTTTTATGCTGCCCCATTGTTGTACCTGATCCTGGCGAAGACGGGACTGATCACGCACACGCCCGCTTTGTCGAGAGAGCAGCGTGCCTTCGTCCTCGTCTACGTCGCGCCGGTCGCCACGCTGCTGGCGGTATTCCTTTGCATCGGCAGCCATCGGCTGACCGAATGGCTGGAACCGTTCGCCGTCTTCTACTCGATCGCTGTGCTGATCTTCGTCCGACCCGAACTGTCGGCGCAGACCATGCAGACGCTCGGCAGGGTGTTTGCCGGATTCGCCGCCTTCTTCCTCGCCGGATACGCGGTTGCCTATACCGTCTTCGACGAAACTTCGAATGACAAGCGGTACCTGATCCCGCTCTCGCGGGAGGCGAACGAACTCTGGCGTCAACGGACCGGCCTCCCCCTGACCTACGTCGGAGGTGAAAAAGGCTATGAATGGCTGTCGTTTTATGCACCCGACTATCCGTTGCTGATCAATCGCTGGGACCCGGCCCGATACACGGCGTACAATCCGGCAATCGACGCCGCAAAGATAAGGGAATATGGCGCGCTGTTAATCGCTCCTCACGCCTGTGATGCAGGCGTCTTCGAATTCACCCTGCATGAATATCCCTTCATGAAGTCGGCGCGCCTCGTCGACCACGACTTCCGGTATCGTGGCGTCACCCGGCACTACTGTCTCGGCTACTACCTGCCGCAGAGCGGGCTGAAGCGCTCCGGCGCCGACGCGCAAGGATGAGTTCGCGACCGCCCGCTGGAGTTGGCCGGCCGGTTCGCAGCCGGGAAGTCGCCAATACACCGCAGCTCGTCATTGTGATCGTGCTGCTGCTTGCCGCATACCTGGTGGTCCTCCTGGTTCGGCCACTTTTCATCCCGGATGAAGTCCGTTACGGCGAGATCGCGCGTGAGATGATCGCGAGCGGCGACTGGATCGTTCCGCGCTTGAACGGCTTGCTGTATTTCGAAAAGCCGCCCCTGGGTTACTGGCTCAACGCGCTGTCGCTGCTGATCTTCGGTGATAACGGCTTCGCAGTACGGTTTTCGAGCCTGGTTGCCGTGGCCGCCTCGGCCTCGCTGGTGTATGCGCTGGGTCGACCGATTCTTCGTGACCGCCAGGCAGCGCTCTTCGCCGTCATCGTGTATATCACGACGTTCGAAGTTTACGGCGTCGGCACCTATGGCTTGCTGGACTCGGTCTTCGCCGCAACGCTGAATGCAGGCATAGCCGCCGTCGCGACGGCCCTTTCCGCGCAAGGTCGGCGCAGGCTGGGCTGGCTCGTGAGCGGCGGAATCTGCTTCGGACTGGGCTTCCTGACGAAGGGTTTCCTGGCATTCGTGCTGCCGGTTCTCATTCTCGCGCCGTGGTTCGCGCTGCAACGAAAGTCCGGTTTCCTCATCCGCCGCGGATGGATCGTCGTATTCGCAGCCCTTGCCGTCGCGATGCCCTGGTCCTTGTCGATACAGCTTCGCGAACCCGACTTCTGGCACTATTTCTTCTGGATCGAGCACGTGCAGAGATTTGCCGGCGACAACGCGCAACACAAGGCGGCAGCGTACTACTACATCGCGCTCCTGCCGATCGTCGCATTCCCGTGGATATTCCTGCTGCCGGCCGCGGTCCGCTCTCTGCGGCGCAGCGGCTTCTCCGCGGCATTTCCCGGCGTACTTTCGCTGTTGATCCTCTGGATGGTCGCTCCACTCATATTTTTTTCCATCGCGCACGGAAAGCTCGTCACGTACCTACTTCCGTGTTTCGTCCCGTTTGCCTTGCTCATCGCCGCAGGGTTGAGTCGCATGGATGAACGCGGCGGGTGGCTTCGCGCGGGTCTCCTGGGCGCGTGCACCGTTCCGATCCTGTCCCTCGTCGGCGTTCTCTGGCTGCAATTCCTCGCGGTTGATGTGACGGGATACGCGCCGACAGAAGCCGCAAAACTGGGAACGCTCCTGGTTACGCTCCTGGCCTGCGTCGCAATCCTGTGCTACGGAGCGTATACCGATAAACCGGTCCGTTTGCTGAGTCCCGGCTTGGCGATGGGCTTCCTCATTGCCGTCTGGCCCTGGATCATCCCGGTCGAGGCACTGCATCACAAGGCTCCGATCGCCTTCATAGACGACGTCTACACCCGCGTCCCGGGGGACGCGGCCATCGTGACCGATGCAGCTCTTGAAGGCGCGGTATCCTGGGCGCTGAAACGGGATGACATCTACGTTGACGGTTCCGGCGGAGAAACCCGCTACGGGCTCGGCGCTGCAGATGCGCGTGGACGGCAACTTTCCCGGGACGACTTCCGCGCGCTGATCCGCTCGCGCAACATACTCCTGTTCTGCACGGGGGAGTGTCCCGCGGACGCGCGGGGACTGATCTCCGATACGGCCTCGGTCTGGCGTTACGGGGCCATGGAGGCCCGTTACCTTCCCATTGTCACCGGACCGCCGTCGGGGCCCGACTGACACGACCTTTCACATACGGGATGCCGGGACGAACAGGCCGGCGCATCTACGGGGCGCACCGGGGCGGCTGACGGCAGATTCAGGCGTAGGACGGTGCGGCGTAGGAGATCGGCGCCGTACGCGAATCCTCGAAGCTCACTTCCTCCCAGGCCGACTCCTGCTCGATCAGCGCCCGCAGAAGCTTGTTGTTGAGATCGTGACCGGATTTGTAGGCCCGGTATTCGCCGATCACGCAGCGACCCAGCAGGTACATGTCGCCGATGGCATCGAGGATCTTGTGGACGACGAATTCGTTGGCATAGCGTAACCCGTCCTCGTTCAGGATCCGGTAGTCGTCGAGCACGATCGCATTGTCCATGCTGCCCCCGAGCGTGAGATTGCGTTCCCGGAGAGCCTCGACGTCGCGCAGGAAACAGAATGTCCGGGCACGGCTCACTTCCTTCAGGAACGACGTCGAAGAGAAGTCGATCGTCGCATCCTGTCTCAACTTGTTGAAGACGGGGTGGTTAAAATAGACCTCGAAGGTCACCTTGAAACCATTGAAGGGGATCAGTTCGGCCCACTTGTCGCCGTCTTCCACTCGCACCTTGCGCTTGATGCGGACGAAGCGTTTCGGCGCGTTCTGTTCTTCGATGCCGGCGGATTGCAGCAGGAAAATGAACGGACCGGCGCTGCCGTCCATGATGGGGACCTCCGGAGCCGACAGGTCGACGTTGACGTTGTCGATGCCCAGCCCGGCAAGTGCCGACATCAGATGCTCGACCGTGGCGACCTTGACGCCGTCCTTCACGAGCGTGGTGCCGAGCATCGTCTCGCCGACCAGCCTTGGATCCGCATGGATGTCCACCGGCTGCTCGAGATCGATACGGTGGAACGTGATTCCGGAATTTTCCGCGGCAGGACGCAGCGTCATGTAGACCTTTTCGCCCGTATGCAGGCCGACGCCCGTCGCACGGATCGACGTCTTCAGAGTACGTTGTCGTAACATCGCTACAGTCTTTGCGTAATTCCTGACTCGGTTCTGGGGGCCATTGCCGCCCCTTGTGGTACCGGTACAACGATGATGACGTACCGCCGCGCGGACTTATGTCTTCAAAACCGCGCGCAAGCCTACCACAATGTCGAAAAACTTCACAAGAATTCAATCTCTTATGACGTAATGATGGAGTGTCGTCCGATGCGGCGGCGGCGGTATGAGGCCGGCCCGGCAAACCGGGCCGGCCTCGCGGAGGAGAACGACGGTAACGCGCCGCGCCGTCAGTCGGCCTGACGTCTGAGGAACGCCGGAATGTCCAGCAGCTCTTCCTGCAAGCCTCCTTCGGCCAGTCCGTCGCCCACCGCGCGCTTGCGCTGCACGGTCGGCTTGTCGAAGCCATGGTAGTTCGGTTCCGACGCAGTTTTCGCACCACCGTGTGCCGCCGGCCGCCGCACGATCCGCATCGGAGCTTCGGCATTCGTCGCACTGTGGCCGAGACCGGTCGCGACGACCGTGACACGAATCCGGTCGGTCATGTCCGGATCGATGACGGTACCCACGACGACCGTCGCATCGTCCGAAGCGAACTCCTTGATGGTATTGCCGACCTCCTGGAATTCGCCGATCGAAAGGTCCATGCCCGCCGTGACGTTGACGAGGATGCCATTGGCGCCCGCCAGGTTGATGTCCTCGAGCAACGGACTCGAGATGGCCGCCTCGGCCGCCTCGCGTGCACGATCCTCGCCGGACGACGATCCGGAACCCATCATCGCCATTCCCATCTCGGCCATCACCGTGCGGACATCGGCGAAATCGACGTTGATCAGCCCCGGCCGCGTGATCAGTTCGGCAATGCCCTGCACAGCACCCTGCAGCACCTGGTTCGCCGCGCGGAACGCATCCAGCAGAGTCGTCTCGCCGCCGAGGACGGTGAGCAGCTTCTCGTTCGGGATCGTGATCAGCGAATCCACGTACTTGCCGAGTTCACCGATGCCGTGATCGGCAATCGCCATCCGCTTGCCGCCTTCCATCAGGAACGGCTTGGTGACGACGGCCACCGTGAGTATGCCGAGCTCCTTGGCGACCTGCGCGACGATGGGCGTCGCGCCGGTACCGGTGCCGCCGCCCATGCCGGCAGTGATGAATAACATGTCGGCGCCCTCGATGACCTCGAGGATGCGGTCGCGATCCTCCATCGCGGCCTGCCGCCCGACGTCGGGGTCGGCGCCGGCACCGAGCCCCTTGGTGATGTTGCAGCCGATCTGCAGCGCCGTCCTTACCCGCGCGCTTTTCAGTGCCTGCGCATCGGTGTTGGCGCAGATGAAATCCACGCCTTCGATGCCGGCGTTCACCATGTGTGCGACGGCGTTACCGCCGCCGCCCCCGACGCCGATCACCTTTATGACCGCGCTCTGGCTGTGCGCATCCATTAATTCGAACATTTGTCGTTCCTCCGCTTCTGACTCTCGTTTCGGGTCGCAACCCGCCGTTCTCTCCGTATACCGACGGTTGCCCGCCGGACCTCTTCCTGTCGCAGCCCCGTCGCCGGGACTGCCAGCTGTCCTGTCGCGTGCAGACAGGACACTAGAACTGTCCTCCGAACCATCCCTTCATCCGCTCCCAGACGTCGCCGAAACTGTTGCTGATCGGCGTCGCACGGGTGCCGCGGCGCGTCAGGTTCTCGTAGCCGTAAAGCAGCAATCCGACTCCAGTGGCATGTATCGGATTGCGTACAACGTCCATCAGGCCTTCCACGTACTGCGGCGAACCGAGCCTCACGGGCATGTGGAAGACCTCTTCGGCGAGTTCCACGGCGCCTTCCATCTTCGCGCTGCCGCCGGTGATGACGACGCCGGCGGCAATGAGCTCTTCGAAACCCGAACGTCGCAGCTCGTCCCGGATCAGGCTGTACAGCTCCTCGTATCTCGGTTCGACGATCTCGGCGAGCGTCTGGCGTGCCAAGCGCCGAGGCGGCCTGTCGCCGACGCTGGGTACTTCGATGGTCTCGTCCGGATTGGCGAGCTGCGAGAGCGCGCAGGCGTATTTGATCTTGATCTCCTCGGCGTACTGGGTCGGCGTCCGCATCGACACGGCGATGTCGTTGGTGACCTGGTCGCCCGCGATCGGGATCACCGCCGTGTGCTGGATCGCGCCGCCGAGGAATACGGCCAGGTCCGTCGTGCCGCCGCCGATGTCGACGATGCAGGAGCCCAGTTCCTTCTCGTCTTCGGTCAGCACCGAGTAGCTCGATGCGAGCTGTTCGAGGACGATGTCGTCGACCTCCAGCCCGCAGCGCTGCACGCACTTGACGATGTTCTGCGCGGCGCTCTCGGCGCCGGTCACCATGTGCACCTTGGCTTCGAGGCGCACGCCGGACATGCCGATGGGCTCGCGTATGCCTTCCTGAGAGTCGATCAGGAATTCCTGCGGCAGGATGTGCAGGATCTTCTGGTCGGCCGGTATCGCCACGGCGCGCGCAGCGTCGATCACGCGGTCGACGTCGCCGGCGCTGACTTCCTTGTCGCGTATCGCGACGATGCCGTGGGAGTTCAGGCTGCGCACGTGGCTGCCCGCGATTCCCGTGTACACCGAATGGATGTCGCATCCCGCCATCAGCTCGGCCTCTTCGACCGCGCGCTGGATCGAGTGGACCGTCGATTCGATGTTGACGACTACACCCTTCTTGAGGCCGCGCGACGGGTGCGAGCCGATGCCTACGACCTCGATGACACCGTCGTCTCCGATTTCGCCGACGATCGCGACGACCTTCGACGTACCGATGTCCAGCCCGACGATCAGATTCTTGTCCCCGCGTTTCGACATTCAGCGCGGCTCCCGTGATGCCAGCATCTTGTCCAGTCCTTGATTCCCTTCCTCGGGTCCGCGTGCGCCGTCGTGCCAGCCGATCGTGAAGCCGTTGCTGTAGCGCATGTCCACGTAGGCGATGTCCGCGGCACGGCTCGTGATGATGTTGGCTACGACGTCCAGGAACAGGTCCGTCCGCTCGTCGACTTCACGTCGCCCGAGACGGACTTCGACACCGTTACTCAGCGTCATGTCCCAGGCACCGCGTGCATCCAGGTGCACACGCCGGAGGTCGAGGCCGAGCGGTATCAGTCGGTCGCGCACAGCCAGGTAGCGACGCGCGACGTCGGCAGATCGGTCCTCGGGTCCGCTCAGGCGGGGCAGCTCCGCTGGGACGTGCCTGGCGTTCTTCACGAACAGTTCGCCACGCACGTTCAACAGCCCGTCATCGCCCCAGATCGCCGCGGGCACCTGTTCCGTGACCGTGATACGGATTCGGTTCGGCCAGCGCCGGGCGACGGTGGCCTTGTCGATCCAGGGCAGTGCCACGACCCGCCGCTGGATATCGGACAAGTCGGCGCTGACGAAACCGTCGTCGAGTTCGTCGGATATGGCCGCCTCGATCTGCAGCGGCGTGACGCGCTGGAACGGGCCGCTGATCTCCAGGGAACGGATCGGCCGGTCGAGCAGGTTCGCGCTGACGAGATAGGTCGCCGCGACGGCGCCGCAAGCGATCAGCGGCGCAATCCAGCGCACCAGTCGAATCTTCGGCAGACGGAACCGCGGCGCCGGCTTGTCTTTCTTGCGTCGAGCCTGCTTACGAGCCATTGGCAGCTACTCCGACTTTTCTCACGCGGGCAGGCGCCACGACGCTCGTCTCGAGGATGCGCCAGGCGAGCTCCGCAAAATCGATACCGACCCGGCTCGCAGCCTTCGGCACAAGGCTGTGACTCGTCATGCCGGGTATCGTGTTTACTTCGAGGACCTGGGGATCTCCGTCCTCGCCGGTCATGAAATCGACGCGCCCCCAGCCCGTGCAGCCGAGTTCCGAGAACGCCGCGATCGCGAGTTCCGCATACAATGCCTCGGTGTCGGCATCCGGCGTACCCGGGCAGTGGTATTGCGTACGGTCGGACTGGTATTTCGCGCGATAGTCGTAGAACACGCGCGGCGTCTCGATGCGAATGGTCGGCAGCGCCCGTCCCTGCAGGATGCCGACGGTGTATT
Organism: Woeseiaceae bacterium; assembly: GCA_049583345.1. Taxonomy (GTDB): domain Bacteria; phylum Pseudomonadota; class Gammaproteobacteria; order Steroidobacterales; family Woeseiaceae; genus UBA1847. The sequence goes on along the minus strand of JBAUVS010000454.1, from coordinate 3,308 downwards.
CGGCGCCGACGATGCAGCGCTCGGCGAGGGCGACGCCGCCGAACGACAGCGCGAGCTCGGTGGCCGCGGCCAGGTCTTCTTCGTCGAACACCTTGGTCATACCGACGCTCGATCCCTGCGCAGACGGTTTCAGGATCAGCGGGTAACCCAGCGCCTCGGCGGCCAGCACGGCATCCGCGAGATGGCGCACTGCCGCGTAGGCCGGCGTGGGCACGCCGCAGGCTTCGAACAGATGCTTGCTGCGGATCTTGTCCATGCACAGTGCCGAGGCCATGACGCCGCTGCCGGTGTACGGGATCCCGAACCACTGCAATGCGCCCTGCAGCGCACCGTCTTCGCCGCCCGTACCGTGCAGTGCGATCCAGACGCGGTCGAATCCCGCACGCGCGAACGTGTCGAGACCCCGCTCGGCCGGATCCCAGGCCGCGGCGTCCACGCCGCGCGAACGCAGCGCGTCGAGTACGGCGGCCCCGGTCTGCAGCGAGATCTCGCGTTCGGCCGAGGCCCCTCCCAGCATTACGGCCACACGCCCGAAATCCCGCGCATCCCGGATCTCGTTCCGCACTTCGCGCACGCGCAGGACGTTGCTCATCGCGAGAGCTCCCCGACGATACGGACCTCGTGCACGAGTTCGACGCCGTGCACTTCGATGACGGTCTGGCGCACGTGTTCGATCAGTTCCTCGATATCGGTCGCCGTCGCATCGCCGGTGTTGACGATGAAGTTCGCATGTTTCCTGGAGACGACCGCGCCGCCGATCGCGTGGCCCTTCAGACCGGCGGTTTCGATCAGTCGCGCGGCGTGGTCGCCCGGCGGGTTGCGGAACACGGAGCCGCAGCTGGGCTGCCCCAGCGGCTGGGTCTCCCTGCGCCGTTCGAGCATGGCGTCGAGCTTCTCCCTGCTCGCGCCGACGCCGGGCTCGAAGCGCAACAGCGCCTCGACGAACCACTCGTTCGTCGGCCCCACGACGCTGCGGTAGCCGACCGAGTATTCACCCGGCGCCCGCTCGTGTATCTCGCCGTAACGGTCGATCGTGCGCACCGATTCGACCCGCTCCCAGGTCTCGGCGCCGTGCGCACCGGCATTCATCGTCAGCGCACCGCCGACCGTACCCGGGATGCCGGCGAAGAACTCGGACGGACCCAGTCCCCAGCGAATGCACTGCCGGGCCAGCTGCGTGCAGGGCAGGCCACTGCCGGCACGCACCCCGTACTTGCCTGCGCGCTCGAGCTTGCGCAGCACGCGTGCCGCCGCGATGACGACGCCGCGGATGCCGCCGTCGCGGACCAGCAGGTTGCTGCCGACGCCCAGCCAGAAAACCGGCACCCGGGGATCCAGCTCGCGCAGGAATACGGCCAGGTCGTCGAGGCCGGCCGGCAGGAAGAACGTTTCCGCCGGGCCTCCCACGCGCCATGACGTGTGCCGGCTCATCGGCTCGTTGCGCCGGATCTCGCGCTGCACGGAGCGGACGCCCGCGGCCATCATTTGTGCACCCTCAGGCTGGGCTTGCGGGCCAGCAGTTCGGGCAGGCGCGTCGCCATCGCGCCGATGTCGCCGGCGCCCATGGTCAACACCAGATCGCCGTCGGCGATGATGCTTTCGAGCGCCTTCGGCAGGTCCTGCAAGGATTCGACGAACACGGGTTCGATCACGCCCCGGGTCCGCACCGCGCGGGCCATCGCGCGCCCGTCGGCCCCCGCGATCGGCGCTTCGCCTGCCGCGTAGACGTCGAGCAGGACGAGCGCGTCGACCCCGGACAGGACCGTCGCGAAATCGTCCATCAGATCGAAGGTCCGCGTGTAGCGATGCGGCTGGAATACGAGCACGATGCGCCGGCCCGGCCAGCCGGATCGCGCTGCCGCGACCGTCGCCGCGATCTCCGTCGGGTGATGACCGTAGTCGTCGACGAGCATCACCTTGCCCGCGTTCGTGGCGACTTCGCCGTGGCTCTGGAAGCGTCGGTCGATCCCCTCGAAGCGTTCCAGGGCCCGGATCACCGCCTCGTCGGCGATCTGCAGCTCGTCGGCGACCGCGATCGCCGCGAGTGCGTTGCGCACGTTGTGCAGGCCCGGCAGCCGAAGGCGGATGGACAGCGGTTCGCGGTCACCCGGCCGCAACACGTCGAAGCGCGTCTGCCCCGCGGAGAATTCGATGTTCACGGCGCGCAGGTCCGCGTCTTCGCCCGTCCCGTAGGAGACTACCGACCGGCCGATGTCGCCGAGGATCTCGCGCACGCCCGCGTCGTCGGTGCACGCCACCGCGAGTCCGTAGAACGGCAGGTTGTGCAGGAACTCGACGAAGCCGGCACGCAGATTGCCGATGTCGCCCTGGTAGGTCGACATGTGATCCGCGTCGATGTTGGTCACGACGGCGAGCATGGGTTTCAGATGCATGAACGAGGCATCGCTCTCGTCGGCTTCGGCGACGAGGTACTCGCCCTGGCCCAGCCGTGCGTTCGCGTCCGCACTCTTCAGTCGGCCGCCGATCACGAAGGTGGGATCCAGGCCGCCTTCGGCGAGCACGCTCGCCACCAGGCTCGTGGTGGTCGTCTTGCCGTGCGTCCCGGCGACCGCGATCGAGTACCTGAACCGCATCAGTTCGGCGAGCATCTCCGCGCGCGGCACGACGGGCATCAGGCGCTCGCGGGCCGCGGCAACCTCGGCATTGCTGTCATCGACGGCGCTGGAGACGACGACGGCGTCGGCGGTCTCGATGTTCTCCGCGGCATGGCCGATGAACACGGTGGCGCCGAGCCGCTCGAGCCGGCGTGTCTGTGCATTCTCCCTGAGGTCGGAGCCTTGCACCCGGTAGCCCAGGCTCAGCATCACTTCGGCAATGCCGGACATGCCGGAGCCGCCGATGCCGACGAAGTGCACACAATCGATCCTCCGCATCCGCTTGATCATGCGACGGCTCCAGCGAGTTCGAGACAGAGGTCCGCGATACGCGGCAGCGCACCCGGCCTGGCGAGCTCCCGCGCCCGCACGGCCCGGACGGCCAGCGCCTCGCGGGTCGTCAGCCATGCGCCGAGCAGGTCCGCCAGCAGGCGATCGGTCAGATCGCGCTCGTCGACGATGACGGCGGCACCGGCCTCCGCCATCGGCCGTGCGTTGGCCGTCTGGTGGTCGTCGACCGCGGCCGGGTACGGCACGAACACGGCCGGCAACCCGACCGCACAAAGCTCGGCGACCGTGAGCGCTCCGGCACGGCAGACGACGAGGTCTGCCCAGGCGTACGCGGCGGCCATGTCGTCGATGAACGGTACGAGCTCGGCGTCGACCGAGTGCTCGGCATAGGCGGTGTGCGCC
>JBAUVS010000453.1:0-1962 GCA_049583345.1 Woeseiaceae bacterium | reverse complement strand
GCGGTAAGGTCTTGAAATCATGGAAGTTCGTGACGGACAGGCGGTGCCGTTAGATCGGAATAATCGCGCGCGCTCGATGATTCAATATCGCCGAACGCGGTCTATTAACTGTTAGGCGGCAAATGACTGAGATTTGCGCATAGCCGACACCGGCAATGCCCACGCAATGTGGGCCGATGAAGGTGGAAGCGGTTTTGAAACTACTGAAGCAGGACGGCTGGTTTGAGGTGTCGCGCCGCGGAAGTCATCGCCAACTGAGGCACCAGACGAAGAAGGGTCGCGTTACAGTTCCTGGAAAGCCGTCTGATAACTTGGCACCCGGAACACTGAACAGTATCCTGAAGCAGTCTGGCCTAAAGGGGTAATGATCCGATGCGATACGCGATAGTAATCGAGGCGGCAGGCGAGAATTTTTCGGCGTACGTTCCCGATTTGCCGGGATGCGTTGCTACTGGGTCGACTGTCGAAGAGGCAGAAGGTGAGATTCGGCAGGCTATTGAGTTTCACCTGGAGGGACTGAGAGCCGACAATCTACCGATTCCGCCGGCGTCCAGTCGTGTCGAGTACGTCGAAGTTGCCGCCTAACACGGCGCTGCAGGCGGACAAAGGCAAGCTGTCATGTCTTTTGCATTGGCAAAAGCCCCGCCAGCTTGCCTTTGCCGCTGAGCTTGGTCGTTAGGCGGCACTGGAGACGTTTGTGGCCCTATCGGCGGACATTCTCGAGCGCGTTCGCAGTGATTTTCGCGAAAGAGATCGCGAGCGGGCAATCACGCTCTTAGACGGCTACTCAGCCCCTGGAGATGATCGAGTATTGCGGTGTGCTTTGTTCCTGTCCGCCGGAACGCTGGAGAAGCTAGAGCATTTCTTACGGGTGGCGGAAGCTGACTATCGCGACGTAATCCTGTTCGCGGAGTACGATGGCAACGACCAGCGCGTCAGAGACTTTTCGAGTGGTTTCAATCATTAACGTTCTCAGGACGGACCATTGGCTGAATGCTTCAACGTTGCGTCGTGCCAGCCGCCTAACACCCAGATGCAGCGGACCGTGACAAATAAAGGGCCACTTTCATGCGATCGGCGTGCGGCCGCTGATCTGGAACGTTAGGTCGCATGGGCATCGCCTCGCGAATTCGAGAGCTTCGCGCAAACATCGGCAAGTCCGATGTCGAAATGGCGCAGCTCCTCGGTATGAACATTCATTCGTACGGGGACCTCGAGCAATACGATGACGAGTTAGTTTCGACGCTCACGCTTGACCAGGCGTTGAGGCTGGCCTCGATTCTCGGGGTGGCGCTGCGTGATCTATTCCGTGTCGAAGCGGAGCCGGAGGTATCGGTTTCACTTGAGCAACTCCCGCAGCTCATCGAGTCTTGGATCAAGCGAGAGGGCATTTCCGTAGAGGAGGCGGAGGATAGAATTGGATGGAGCCTGGGAGAATTGTTGAAAGCTCCCCGTGACGAGGGGCTACGACGTCCTCTGATGTTCTATCATGATCTTGCAGCCAGTGTCGGGGTTGACTGGGTGTCATTGGTTCCCAGCAATGCGCCTGGAACGGCTAAATGACACGGTTGAAGGAGGGCGCAGCACGTGCGGCCTAACACCCAGATGCAGCGGACCGTGACAAATAAAATGCCACTTTCATGCGTGCGGCGCGCGGCCGCTGATCTGGAGCGTTAGGCGGCACAGCATGCGCATCGCACAGGAACTCATGGTAACGGCGTTACTTGTCTCAGTGATCGGGTTCATTGGCCCGGTTACTGCTGCTCCGGGAGAGCATTGTGCAGAAATTGTCCGCTACGATGAGCGAAATTCTCGACTTTTTGTAGTTTGCCCTAGTCTTCCCGGCATGAGTGTCGAAGAATTGCGGGATCTAATCGAGCGAATTTTCGCGAACTTTGACGGCCCACCAGACGAATATTTTGTTAGCTTCTTCTCAACAGTGGCGCTTGCCGGCTATAAAGA
>JBAUVS010000452.1:0-4937 GCA_049583345.1 Woeseiaceae bacterium | reverse complement strand
CCATGGCGACCCGAACACTGATGATCACGAGCGCTGCCTTCCTGGCCCTGATCGGGCTGGCCACCTCGTTCATGCCGCAGGAAGTGCTGGCGCTGCACGGCACGGTGCCGGACAACGCGACGCTGCTGATGGTACAGATGATGGGCGCCATCTATCTCGGATTCGCGTTTCTGAACTGGATGGCGCGGGGCGTGCTGATCGGCGGTATCTACGCAAGGCCGATTGCGATCGGCAACTTCCTGCACTTCGGCATGGTCGCCATCATGCTGACCAAGGCCGCGATCGTGTACGACGCCACGCCGCTGGCGATGAGTGCCTTCGTCTATGCCGTGTTCGCCGTGGGCTTCGGCGTCGTGCTGTTCACGACGCCCGGCGCCGTCAAGGTGAACTCGACGCCGGCCTCCGACGATTGACTCATGCCATATCGAACAACAGCAGTTCGGCGTCCTCGTTGGCGCGCAAGCTGAAAGACGCCTGATCCTGCATTGCGACCGCGTCGCCGGCCGTGACCGCCTTGCCGTCGACCTCCGCCGTACCGCGGGCGACCTGCAGATAACCGCGCCGCCGGCCGTCGAACTCGTAGTCGAGTGTTTCACCCTTTTCGAGCACGGCCGAGTACAGGTTGACGTCCTGGTGGATCGTCAAGGAGCCGTCGCGGCCGTCGCGTGAGCCGACGAGTAGCCAGCGATTCAGTTTCTCTTCGCGCGGGAACAGTTTCTGCTCGTAGCCGGGCTCGATGCCGTTGCGCTCGGGCAGGATCCAGATCTGCAACAGGTGCGCCTTGTCCTCTTTGGAGTGGTTGAACTCGCTGTGCAGGACGCCGGTGCCGGCCGACATGCGTTGCAATTCGCCGGGACGGATCACGGAACCGTTGCCCATGCTGTCTTTGTGTTCGAGCGCGCCGTCCAGCATGTAGGTGACGATTTCCATGTCCCGGTGCGGATGCGTGCCGAAGCCCATCCCCGGCTCGATCCAGTCTTCGTTGATGACGCGCAGCTTGGCGAAGCCCATCATCGACGGGTTGTAGTAATCCGCGAACGAGAAGGTATGGCGGCTCTTGAGCCAGCCGTGATCGGCTGCGCCGCGGTCGTCGGAATGAATGACATCGATCATGTGATTTCCTCAAACGGTGGAGGTCGCCGCCTGCGGGGCGGCCGTTTCGCCCTGCCTCGCGGGCAATCGTACTGCAAACCGGCCCGGACCGAGCAGGGCCTGCACGACGGATACGACCGCGAGGAACGCAGGATATTCCCAGCCCCCGTTCGGATTGCTGAACACCCAGCCGTTGCCGGAGTGGACGAACGTCGCACCCAGCAGTATCGGCAGGCCGGCCACGGCCACGGCACGGACGCCGATGCCGGCCAGCAGCAGCACGCCGGCGCCGAGCTCGGCGAAGGTCACGACGTAGGCGGTCCAGCCCGGGAAACCGACCTGTTCGAAGAAACCCACCGTCCCCGGCAGCGTGAAGACGAGCAACTTGAGTAGGCCGTGGGACAGGAACATCGTGCCCAGGGCGATGCGCAATACGAGCGCGGCAGTATCGGTTTGGCGGTTCATGGCAATTTCCTTGCGTTATCTGGCGGTGAATGACACCGGCCGTCGTGGGCCGGGGCCGATGAAGACAGTCTGATCGTTGGAGAATGGTGAATAAACCGTTGTTCAGAGATAAGATTGTTGCGAGAATCGCAACAAATGGATCGATTCGACGACTTGCTGGCGTTCGTCACCGTGGTGGAGACGGGCAGCTTCACGGCGGCGGCGGACCGCCTGGGCGTGGCCAAGTCCGCCGTCAGCCGCCGTGTGTCGGACCTCGAGGATCGCCTCGGGGTGCAGCTGCTGCGGCGCACGACCCGGCGGCTGAACCTCACGGATACGGGCAGGGCGTTCCACGAGCACGCATCCCGCATCCTCGCCGATCTCGACGAGGCCGAGTCCGCCGTGCTGCAGCAGCACGGGGAACTGCGCGGCACCCTGAAAGTCGCATTGCCGCTGTCGTTCGGCATCCGGCACATGTGCGCGCCGATCGCCGAATTCAGCCGCCGCCATCCGCGGGTCGAGTTCGACCTGGATCTCAACGATCGCCGGATCGACCTGCTCCAAGAGGGCGTCGACGTGGCGGTCCGCATCGGACGCCTGCGGGATTCGTCGCTGATCGCGCGCCGCCTGTTCGATGCGCGCTCGGTTGTCTGTGCTTCGCAGTCGTACCTGGACCGCTACGGCGTGCCTGAGACGCCCGAAGACCTCGGCCGGCATCGTTGTCTGCTGTACAGCAATATCCCGGACCCCACGCGCTGGGTCTGCAGCGACCGGAGCGGGACGCGGCACGAAGTGCGGGTTACCGGTGCATTGACGGCCTCCAGCGGCGACTTCCTGCTTGCCGCGGCGATACAGGGCCTCGGCATCGCCGTGGAACCCACCTTCAACGCGGGCGAGGCCATCAGTCGCGGCGAACTGGTGCCGCTGCTGACCGATTACGAGTGGCCGGTCTCGCCGGCCTGGGCCGTCTATCCGCCAACCCGCCACCTGTCGTACCGGGTGCGGGCGTTCATCGACTACCTGGCCGACTGTTTCTCGGGCACGCCTGCCTGGGACAAGGCTTGCCCCGGCGATTGATGGCCGGTCCGCACGCCGGTGGTAACCTAGGGAAACTCTGATCAATTCGTCATTGCGAGGAGCGAAGCGACGCGGCAATCCACAGTTCGTTGATTGCAAATACTGGATTGCTTCGCTGCGCTCGCAATGACGAATCGTTTTCCAATTAATCAGCGTTTCCCTGGGTGGACGCGACGGGGGTTCGAAGGGAGGGCCTCGTGTACAGACTGGTCTCCTCGGTGGCGGCTGGCTTGCTCGTGCTGGCCGGCTGCAGCAAGCAAACGCCGCCAGCGCAGAGCGATGCTGCGGCGGACTACCAGAAGCAGCTGCAGCTGCAACTGATCCGGGCGCAACCCGGCGACGTCATCACGATCCCCGCAGGCGTGCATCCCATCAGCCGTGGCCTGTCTCTCGACGTGTCCGGCGTCACAATCCGCGGCGAAGGCATGGACAAATCGATCCTGTCGTTCAAGGGCCAGCTGCAGGGCGCCGAGGGACTGCTCGTGAACGCCAGCGACTTCACGATCGAGGACCTCGCGATCGAGGACACGGCGGGCGACGGGCTGAAGGTCAACGAGGGCAAGAACATCGTCATCCGCCGCGTGCGCGCCGAGTGGACGAACGGGCCGGACACGTCGAACGGTGCCTACGGCATCTATCCCGTGCAGACCGAGAACCTGTTGCTCGAGGAATGCGTCGCGATCGCGGCATCGGATGCCGGCCTATACGTCGGCCAGTCCCGCAACGTCGTCGTGCGCAACAATCGCGCGCAACACAACGTGGCCGGTATCGAGATCGAAAATACCGTGTCCGCTGACGTCTATGGCAACACGGTGACCAACAACACCGGAGGCATACTCGTCTTCAACATGCCCGACCTGCCGCAGCCCGGCTATCGTACGCGCGTGTACTCCAACAAGGTCCTTGCCAATAACACGCCCAATTTCGGCGCAAAGGGAACGCCGGTCGCCAGCGTGCCGGCGGGCTCGGGGATCGTCGTCAATTCCAACGACGAAGTCGAGATATTCGATAACGACATCGCCGACAACGACACGGCCAACATCATCATCAGCAGCTATTACTCCACCGGGTTCCAGGGCACGCGCGAGATGGTCGCGGACTACGATCCCTATCCGGAAACGATCTACATCCACGGCAATCGGTTTTCGGGCGGCGGCACGTCACCCGACGGCCTCGACCTGAAGGCGCTGAAGATTGCGATGTTCGGCCTGTCGGGCCATTTCCCGGACATCCTGTGGGACGGTTACTACAATGCCGGCAAGGCCGACGCCGACGGCAATCTGCTGCCCGAATACGCCATTTGCGTCGACAATGGCGATGCCCGGGTGCTGAACGCCGATCTCCCGCACGGTTCCGACAACATCACCGTCGGCGGGAAGCAGCACGACTGTCGGCAGGACGCGCTGCCGGCCGTCGAACTGGAAGCACCCCTGGGTTAGACATGCGGCTCCTCGCGAAAATTCTTGCGCTGGCCGCATTGTGCACGGCGTGTGGCACCGCGACCCGTTCGGTGACGTTTCATCCGGCCGACGCCATCCCCGAGAAACTGAGTGACTGGGGCGTCGTCGCCGCCGACGGCGCCTATTTCGAGCTGGGCAACGGCGTCGTGCCCTACGACGTCAATACGCCGCTGTTCAGCGACTACGCGCTCAAGCTGCGCGCAGTGTGGTTGCCGCCGGGCAGCCGGGCTGTCTACAACGCGCGACATGAGCTGGATTTCCCGGTCGGGACGATCCTGGTGAAGACCTTCCATTACGAGAAGGCGGACGGGTTCGGGCCGGCCTCGCTGCGGGTCCTGCGTGCCGATCGCGAGTCGGACCTCGGTGCCGACAAGCGCCTGGACCTCGGTGATCACGTGCTGATCGAGACGCGCCTGCTGGTGCACTATGCGTCGGGCTGGAAGGGGCTGGCTTACGTCTGGAATGCGGCGCAGGACGAAGCCTACCTGGCGCCGGCCGGAGACGATCGTGCGATCACGCTGGTGGCTGCGGACGGCACGCAGGCGATCCACTACCTGGTGCCGGATGCGAACCAGTGCGCCGGCTGTCACACGCCGGATCACGGTGCGAAAGTGCTGCGGCCGCTGGGCCCGAAGGCCTGGCAGCTCAATCGTCCCTACGCCTGGTGGGGTGACGGCGGCGGGCAGCTCGAACACTGGCGAGCGAGCGGCATGCTCGAGGGTTTCGACGGCGAGCCGCCGTCCGGACCTCGCTGGGCCAACCGTGCAGCGGAGTCGCCGGAGCGGCGCGCGCGGGCCTATCTCGATGCCAACTGCGCGCATTGTCACAATCCACGCGGCGCGGCCGACTCGTCGGCCCTGGACC
>JBAUVS010000451.1:0-13264 GCA_049583345.1 Woeseiaceae bacterium | reverse complement strand
ATTGAGAAACTACTTATGACCAAGACCAAGACTCCCGGCCTGCTGGAGCGCCTGAACGACGGTGTCGTGATCTGCGCGGAAGGCTATCTGTTCGAACTCGAGCGCCGCGGTTACATCCAGGCCGGCGCCTTCGTGCCGGAAGTCGTGCTGGAGCACCCGGAGAAAGTCTACGAGCTGCACCGCGAGTTCGTGCACGCGGGTTCCGACGTCGTCGAGGCCTTCACCTATTACGGGCATCGCGAGAAGCTGCGCGTCATCGGCAAGGAAGACCTGCTCGAGCCGCTGAACCGCAATGCCCTCAAGATCGCCAAAGAGGTCGCCCGCGAGAGCGGCACGCTGTTCGCCGGCAACATCTGCAACACCAACATCTGGGAGCCGGGCGACGAGAAGACCCACATGGCTGCGCGGGCCATGTTCGAGGAACAGGTCGGCTGGGCCGTGGATGCCGGGGCCGACTTCATCATCGGCGAGACGTTCTGCTGGACGGACGAGGCGCTGGCGGCGCTGGAGATCATCCGGGCCGCGGGCAAGCCGTCCGTCATCACCTTCGCGGTCGATCCCGAAGGTCTGCACGACGGCGTCGACGCGACGACGGCGTGCAAGCGTCTCGCCGACGCCGGCGCGGACGTCGTCGGCCTCAACTGCTCGCGGGGGCCGGCGACGATGCTACCGCTGATCGGCGAGATCCGGTCGGCCGTGTCCTGTTACGTCGCCGCCCTGCCGGTGCCGTATCGAACGAACGCCGAAGCCGTGGTATTCCAGAACTTCCACGACGCCGGTTGCGATTGCCTGCCGAAGGGCCGCGCATTTCCCACGGCGCTGGACCCGTTCGTGTGCAACCGTTACGAGATCGCGGAGTTCGCAACCGCGGCGCACGCGAAAGGCGCCAATTATCTCGGGCTGTGCTGCGGGGCGGGGCCCCACCACGTGCGGGCCATGGCCGAGGCGCTCGGCCGCAGGCCGGCGGCCAGCCGCTACTCACCGGACATGAGCAAGCATGCCTACGAAGGCACGGACGCCAACGTGTCGAACTATTACAAGGGCCTGGGCAAGAAACTCTACGAGTGACGGCGGCCGGCCTCACTCGTAACGCACCGTCACCGCCTGAAAATCCCCCGTAACGAGTACCCGCGTGGCGGAGACGCGGGTGCTTTCACGCTACTAGAACCAGGAGCTACACATTCCGTAGCCCCCGGCCCTGTGCGTCCCGCCCGACGGGCGCTGCACGATGCCGTTTCACTGCGTGAGAGGGGTGGAGTCGTGAAAAGAATCGTAAAGATCTTCGGCACTGCGGTGGTATCGGCCTGCTGGCCTATTGTTGCGTTCGCCCAGGCCGAGATGGTGTGCGGGTTGGAGGTATATCAGTCGCCGACCGCAGTGCCCGAGCCCGAGCCGTCGCCCGATCCGCAACCAGACCCTGGCACCCAACCGAACCCCGGTGAGTCGGGTGATCCGTGTTTGGACGGGGAGACCGTGTTCGGTCCGGCGCGATTCGAAAAGACCACCCTTTTCGCCAGATGGGCGCACGCGGATGTCACACTGGATGCCGCCGGAGACGTCTGTATTATTTCGCGCGGCAGCGCGTTCCGGGATCCGAGGAAGGCGTTTCCGTACATCTATCTGGACGGGACGAACATCGCCAGGCCGCGGGACCTGTTCGACGACTACGACGAGCAAATCCACGAACTCGACGCCGGCCAGCATCAACTCGACGTACTCGTCCGCGGGCTTCGCGGCAGCTACGTCGATGTGGAGTTTCGCCAGATTCCCGGAGGCGGGGCGGGCGGGGACGACAACATGGATTTCCCCGGGCTGCCAATGCCCGGCGAGGTTCAGATCGATCCGGATACCGGCGCGCTCGACATGGTCAATTCCGACGGAACCGTTCGTCTGCAGAACGTGGCAGCCGACCATCCGCTCCTGACTGCGAACGGTGATGGGAACCACGATACGACCGTGCTCCAGGCCCTGACGACGCCACTCGTCGACCTGCCGGGCAAGAATGACGGCTCCGTTGCGTACTTCCTCGACTGGCAGTTCCAAATCACCGATCTCGACACCTGTGCCACGATCGATCCGGGGCTTTCCGGAACCAAGCAGATCAACTCGCCCACGCTGGTCGAAACGACGTGGGACGGCACCGACATAACGGGCGCGCTGTTGCCGGACGGAAACTACGCTTATAACTACGAGGTAGATATTGTCGACGAATTCGGGGCTGGCTTCGGCGGTATTACGTCGCCAGCTTTCGGCATCGCCATCGCCTCCGCACCCACCGATTACATTGAGTGGGCAGACGTCATTCGCGAGCCTTGCGATGCGGCCACGGATCCCTGGGGCTGCGGCTGCCCCGGCGTCGACGGAGTCCCGGGCACGCCGGACCCGAACTGCGAGTTCGCCCGGATCCCGGATCTGCTGCCGGAGCTCGGCGCTCCAAATTTCATGTATCTGACTTACCAAGATCCGACGTATATTGACAAGAGCTTCATCACGACGACCCAGGACGCGGCTACGGGCCGTTACACCGTCACCGTGGATCTTCGCCACTACAACGCGGGCGGCCTGGTGCCCAAGGGCCGCGGCGTCTGGTCCGAGGATGACAGTCTGCGTCAGTGGGTCGCTGACATGACGGGTGTGCCGAAGAGCACCGGCGACAGCCTGTTCAACTTTGACTACGTGCAGCTCGGCACGTCCACCGGCGTCGAATGGAACGGGATTCGCTATTCAATGAATCACTTCCTGCTCGACGCGATCACCAACGATGTTGGCACGCTGCGCAACTGGGGAGGCGCGGTTACTGTCGCCTTTGCCAATACCATCAATGACGACGCAATGGCGCCGCCGAAGTTTGCCCTCACCAACCCAAGGGCGGGGGACGAGTGTTCCCATGCCGGGAATACGAACGGCGCGAACAGCCTGCGAGGCAAGTTCTGCGCCTACAACACGGCGGTGCCCATAAGCGACAAATCCGACCTCGGCATCTATATGCTGCGGACGTCCCTTTTCGACATCGAGTACAACGGCGAGACGACGACCCTGCAGCAGATTTGCACTACTGTCGACGGCATTTCTGAGTGCGGAGTCCGCACCGTCAAGGTCCCGGCGGATACGCTGGAGATCGAAGTCAACACCTACGTTGAAAATGGCGGTGATCCGGCATACGTTCGTACCAAGACAATACAGTTGAACGACGCCGTCGGAGTGAGCCTTGGCTTCGACCGCGGCGATGGTGAGGGCGGCGTATGCTCGAGTGCCGTCATCACGCGCGGTGGGCTCGCCGTCGTCATGCATGCCGCCGACGGTGCGGTCCCCGACTCCTGCGTCATCAATGGGATCTTCTAGAAGACTGCTGCTCATCGTGCTGCTCACGGCGCCGCTTGTCGGCGTCGGTGAGCAGCTTCCCGCCGCGGCTCCATCGCCTGGCGAGCCTCGGGTCAGTGAGAGCTGTGTCATCGCCCCTCCCCGGGGACCCTTCGAAGGTGCAATGGAGGCATCCTCGGCGCCGCCGACTGCCCGGGATTTGCCTGTCAATGCCGGCGCCTGGTCGACGCTGATCACGCCGGGACCTCGCCATCGCTGGGCCCCGAAGACGGGTCTCGTCGAATCGGTCGACGGAGCATTGCTGCTTTACGGTGTCGCGAAGAGCCCCGTTGCCGGGGCGGATCGCCTCAACGTGCTCGTGCTCGCCGACTATGCACCGGTGGAGTCGGTCCACATCAGCGTCTGGAACGCCGACCGCAGCGAGCGGCTCGACGAGGCGGACGGAGCGATTGTCCGGGTACCGACCGACGAAGCGGCCGTGGCCTTCGATATCGAGCTGCCGCGAGATACGGTGACGGCCGGACACTACCGCGAGATTCAGACGCTCGTGTGGCTGGAACACGGTCCGATGGACGCGCGCCGCTGGACGGTGTACGCAGGCCCTGAACCGCCGACCGAACACCGCTGCGTGCTCGGCGACGCGCCGATTGCCCCGATGCCGAGCCGTGTGCGCATCGAGAGCGACGGTCGCTTCGTCGTACGCGCGCCGCGTGCCACGACGCTGGCCATCGTACCCTTGCGGGCGACACACACGGGCGCGGCGCGCTTCCTGCGCATCGACGAAGCCGGACGCGGCTGGGAAGACATGCTGGGGGAGAAAGCGGAACTGGCCGCCGTGTGGGAAGGGCCGTTCACGGGTCCCGGCACGGGCTGGATCTCCGGGTTCTGGTCGGCGCGCCTTCCGGCACAAGCCGCTGCGGGCAGCGGGCAACCGTAGCTTGCGGCCGCCTCATTGTTCGCCACTGATGCAGGCCGCGTAATAGTTGTTCGATACGTCGCTGCCGAGAATGAGCGGCCTGGATTTGTCGAGCAGCGCCTGCCCCTCATCGGCGCGGCCCTGCGACCGGATCGCGAGCCCGGCGAGACACTGCGCCACGGCGAAGATATAGGTATCTGGCGCCGAGTTTTCCAGCATGGCGGTCGCCTGCGTGGCCGATACCTCTGCGTCTGCATATTCCTGTAGTTGCAGTTGCGCGTAGGCGAGTGTCAGTAGCGGCAACGCGGGTTCGAAGCTGCTCGTCGGCATCACGGCCGCGTAGATTTCGAAAGCCTTGCGGTGCAACGGCATCGACTCGGCATAGCGCTCCTGACGGCTGATGGCGGTCGCCAGGTTCTGATAACTCGCGGCGACGAGGTGGTGCTGACTCCCGTACTTTCGCGTATAGCGATCCAGCACCTCCCGAAACACACTTTCGGCGCGGGCGAAATCGTCTGCCCGCAAGTACATGACGCCGAGATTGTTGAGCGTAGATAGTGTTGCGCTGTGATCCCGGCCTATGCGAGCTTCGTAGATCTGAAGCGCAGCGCGGAACCGTTTTTCAGCCGCCGCATAGTCGCGATGGCCTGACAAAGTCGTCGCGGCCTGAGCGTGGATCAATGCCATCGAAAGCTCGTCCGGGTCGGGTTGAGCACGGGATACCGCTTCGGCCTCGGCCAGCAATGCCATCGATTCGTCGAAATCTTCGCCAGTACGGACGTAGGCCAGTCCCACCAGCCCGTCGATCAAGGACTTCGAGTACTCTCCGGGCTCCGGCCTGACTTTGCGGATGCCGTCCCGGTAGAGACGGGTGGCGCCTTCCGTATCGCCGACGGACACGGCAAGGTTCGCAGACTCGATTTCGGCTTCACCTACCTTGGGGTGATTCTCGGGGTAGAGCTGCCGCGCCATCTCGAGCTGCCGGTCGAAATACTCGGTCGCGTGTTCGTAGTCGCTCAAGCCAAAGTATTGCGTGGCCAGGAGTTTAAGGCTGTCGAGAACTTCCTCCGACGGCTCGCCAAAGATGCTCGTCTGCAGGGCCAGCGCCTCCGTTTCGAGTTCGATAGCCTGACTGTGCGCGTCGAGACTCGCGTACACGCTGGCGATGGCGGCGAGCAGTGAGGCCCGCAGGACCGGATCGTCCTGCAGCTCCGTCTTCAGGCGCTCGACGCCGATGTCCAGCGCTTCGACGACCGTTATCCGGCGCCCGAGTTCGGCGTCGGCCGGCCTGAACGGATTCGGGCTGCGGAGAAAGTCGACCATGAATTGCTGCGCCGCCGACGCCCGGCGCTGTTGGACGCGGAGCCGTTCATTGTACGTTGTCAGCGTTACCACATAGATGATGATCGCGAGCGCAGCGATCGTCGCTATCGGTATTGCCCACGGATGTCGTTTGGCAAACTTCTGCAGCCTGTAACGTAACGTGTCCGGCCTGGCGATGACGGGCCGCCCGTCGAGGTGACGTTCGATGTCCGCCGCCATTTCGGCGGCAGATGTGTAGCGCTGCGTCGGGTCCGCGTGCAGCGCCTTGCGCACGATGGCGTCCAGATCGCCTCGGACATCCGCGTAGTCGGGAGTGCCTTTCAAGGTCTGGCTGGGGGCGGGCAGCGCGGGCGCGCCGGCCGATGCCGTAACGGCACGCGGGCGACTGCCCGTCAACAGCTCATACAGTACGGCGCCGGCCTGGTAAACGTCCGACGCCGTGGTAACCGGCTCGCCGGCCTGTTGTTCCGGGCTGCAGTAGCCGGGTGTCAGCAAGGACATGCCGGTTCTCGTCAGGGTCGATGCGCCCGGCACGGCGCCCGGATCCAGCAACTTGGCGATGCCGAAATCGAGCAGGGACACGTCACCGTCTTTCGACACCAGGATGTTCGAGGGTTTGATGTCACGATGCACGATCAGGTGCTTGTGCGCATGGTGCAGGGCGTGCAGTACGTCGAGGAAGGTGGTGATCCGATCCCTGACCGAGAGCCCCCGGGTCTTGCAATACGTCGTGATCGGCTCGCCGTCGACGAACTCGAGCACCAGATAGGGCCGGCCGTCGTCCAGCGCGCCGCCATCGAGGATACTCGCAATGGACGGGTGATCGAGCGCGGACAGGATCTGGCGCTCCACCCGGAAGCGGGCGACGAGATCGTCGGTATCGAGGCCGCGCCGCAGCACCTTGAACGCAACCCGCTGATCGTATTCACCGTCGTCGCGATGTGCCAGGTAGACGGTGGCAAGACCGCCGCGCGCCAGTCGCTTTTGCAGGCGCCAGGCGCCGATACGCTTTCCCGACAAGTCTTCGCCAGAATCCTCGGGATCGGGTTCGCTGCCGAGCACGGATTGCAACAACCGGTCGCGGATCCCGCCAAGCCGCCCGCCGAGAATATCCGCCGGACTGTCGGCGGCTTCGATCAATGCTCTGACCACGCGTCTGAGATCCTCGTCGCCACGACATCGCTCGTCGACATACCGGAAACGCGCGTCCAGATTCATCTCGAGCGCGTGGCTGAAGATCTCATCGACGAGTTTCGGGTCCGGTTGTGTCAATCGGCAGCTTCCTCCAGTGCAGCGACGAGGTAGCCGCGTGCGCGCGTCCAGTCGCGCTCCACCGAGCGGACGGACGCGCCGAGTGCATCGGCCGTCTCGCGGACGGACAGGCCGGCGAAGTAACGGCACTCGATGATCTTCTCCAGCCGGGGATCGATCGCGGCGATATCCTTTATAGCGGCATCCAGGGCAAGGACCGCCACGGTATCGTCTTCTTTGCCCAACCGGTCGTCCTGCAGCGTGACGGGCGCGACGCCGGCGCCACGCTTTTCCGCATTCCGTTTGCGTGCATAGTCGACGAGCAGGTGTCGCATGACCGTCGCCGCGGCACGCAGGAAGTGGCCTTTGTCCTTGTAAGTACCGCCGCCGGACGCGAGGCGCACGAAAGCTTCGTGCACGATCGCCGTGGTGTTCAGGGTGTGTCCGGGCCGTTCCTTTACGAGTTGGAAGTGTGCGAGCTTCTTGAGGTCGGGATAAATCTCGGTGACAAGCTGATCCAGAGCCCCTGGGATGCCGCGTTCAGTGGCATCCAGCAGCGCCTTGATGCGTGTTCCCTTGTCGGTGTCGGCAGCGATCAGGTTCTAAGCCCGATTTTTTATCGTTCGCGTCGTAGCCAACGGTACAGACTGGGTCGTGCAGAGGCAAATTCGTTCAGATCCAGGGGATGTGATCGGGTCTTATGTGAGATTCTCCGTCACTCGTAGCGCAGCGCCAGCACCGGGTTCGAGCGTGCGATGCGGATCGCGTGCCCGGCCACCGTCGCCCAGGCCAGCAAGACCGCGATCATCCCGGCCACGAGCAGGATGACGATCGGCGAGCCGATCCGGTCGGCGAAATAGTTCAGGTACACGTTCGACGAGAACCAGGCGGCGGGCAGCGCCACGGCCAGTGCCCAGGCGACCGGCTTCGAGAACTGCCACACGAGCAGCCGCGCGATCTGCGTCGAACTCGCGCCGAGTACCTTGCGCACGCCGATCTCCTTGGTCCGCTGTGTCGCCATGAACGCCGCCAGCCCGAACAGGCCGATCATCGCCAGCGCGAGCGCGATGAACGCGAAGCCGGCCAGCGCCATGTTGATGAAACGCAGGATGTCGAAGGTGTCGTCGAAAGTCTCGTCCAGGAACTTGCCCTGCATCGGGTACTCCGGGATCACCTTGTCCCAGGTCGCCTCGATCGCCTTGACGGCATCCTTCATGTTGCCGCCGGCGATGCGTATCGAACCGATCCGGAACGATCCCGGCGTGTACATGTAGATCCAGGGCTTCTCCGGACTGAACAGGCCGACGATGTTCTGCGTCGGCACGACGCCGACGATGACCATCTCCTTCAACGGGTCGTCCGCGGAGATCTGGTAGATGTGCTTGTTGATGGCATCCGCGGGGGAGTCGATGCCGAGCTGGTCGAGCACCATGTCGTTGACGAGGACGTTGGCTGTGTCGTCCTTGCCGTATAGGTACTTGTCGCCGGCGATGTCCCGGCTCAGGTTACGGCCGGCCAGCAGCGGGATGTTGTAGGCATCGAGGAACTCGGGTGACAGGCGCAACATCTGCATCTGGAACCGGCCGGCCTCGTCGCCGGGTTTGGCCGCCGCGTACATCATCGAGTTGTTCTGCTCGTACGGTACCTGCGACGAGAAGGCGACGGTCTCGACGCCCGGGATGGTCTCGAGCTCGTGGCGCAGCGTGTCGAGGCGTTCCGGCACGCCTTCGGCCTCGATGCGTTCGAAGGTGTAGATCTGCGAGCGCGGGAATATGTAGCTCGCTTCCTCGACCTTCTGGTTCTGCATGTAGACGACGGCAACGCAGGCCAGCATGAAGGCGGAGATCGCGAACTGCGCGCCGATCATGAACGAGCGCACCATCGAGCCCTTTTTGCCTTTGCGCGCCTCGTCCCGCAAGGCATCGATCGGCGTCGCGCGGGTGATGAGCCAGGCCGGGTAGGCGCCGGCGCAAAGCCCGACCAGGGCGGTCGTCGCGACCAGCCAGGGCAGCGTGCGCAGGTAGTCGAGCCGCATGACCTTGTTGGCCAGGTTGTCGAACAGCGGGATGATGACCTCGATGATCGCGACCGCCAGCAGCATGGCGATCGTCGCCAGGACGACGCTCTCGACGAGGAACTGCAGGAGCAGCTGGCCGCGCCGCGCGCCCATGGTCTTGCGCATACCGACCTCGCGGCTGCGGCCGAGTGCCTGCGCTGTCGCGAGGTTCGTGTAGTTGACGCAAGCCACGACCAGCACGAGGAAACTGAGCAGGCGGATGATGTCGACCACGGGCAGGCCGAAGGTGTCCCAGATGCCGAGGTTGGCGTGCTGCAGCGGGCTCGCGTACAGCGACGAGATCGTGTCCTTCGCGGCCTTCGGAAGATGACGTTCGTAGATACCGTCGAGCTGAGTCTGCAGCCATTGCTGGTCCCTGCCCGGCGACAGCAGCACGTAGGTCATGTTGCCCAGAGACAGGTTGTCCCAGTCGCCGTTGATGTCGAAGTTCTTGTCCATGCGCGCTATCGCGGCCATCGGCATCACGATGTCGAGACCCACGTCGAGCACCGGCATCGAATTGAAATGCGAGTTCTTCGGTACGTCGGCGAACACCGCGTTGACCCGGAAGTCGTACGCGTTGTCGAGCGTGATGACCTTGCCGATGACGTCGGTGCTGCCGAAGTACTTGATGGCGGCCGATTCGCTCATGATCAGGCCGCTCGGATCGTCCAGCGCCGTGGCGTCGCCGTGGATGAAATCGAGGTCGAAGATCTTCAGGAACGCGGGGTCGGCCGCGCGCAGCTGCTGGTAGAAGCGATCGTCGCCGATGCTGACCAGGTGCTCGCGCGTGAGCGTGCGGGCCACTGCCTCGACGTCGTCGAGTTCCGTGTCGATGAACGGGCCGATCGTGGACCAGGTGGCGTCGATCCGGTCGATGCCCACGTTGAGGTCCGGCGAGGCGACCGAGCCGACGGTGTAGATCCGGTCGGAGTTCGCGAAGAACGCGTCGTGCGTGCTCTCGTATTTCACCAGCACGCCGCCGAACACGTAGATGGTCATGCCGATGGCGAGGCCGAGGATGTTGATCGCCGCGAAGACCTTGTTCTTGCGCAGGTTCCTGAGTGCGATCTTGATGTAATTCCACAACATGGCTTGTCTCCAGCGCGCCTGTCGGCGGGCTCAGGCGGCGCGCAGCGTGTCGGTGACGATGTGACCGTCGAACAGGTTCACGGTCCGGCGCGCGTAGTCGGCGTGCGCCGGCGAGTGCGTGACCATGACGATGGTCGTGCCCTCGGCGTTCAGCGAGCGCAGCAGCTCCATCACCTCCTGGCCGTGCACGGAATCGAGATTGCCCGTCGGCTCGTCCGCGAGGATCAGCGGCTGGTCGCCGACCACGGCGCGCGCCACCGCGACGCGCTGTTGCTGGCCGCCCGAGAGCTGGCCCGGCATGTGCCTGGCGCGATGCGCGATGCCCATGCGGTCCATCACCTCGTTTACGCGGCGCTTGCGCTCGCCGGCGGCCATGTCGTGGTACAGCAGCGCGAGCTCGATGTTCTCGGCGACGCTCAGCTCGTCGATCAGGTTGAAGCTCTGGAAGATGAAGCCGATGTTCTTCTTGCGGATCGCGCTGCGCCGGCTCTCCGAATAGCCGGCGACGTTCTCGTCGAAGAACCAGTAGTCGCCCTCGGACGGATTGTCGAGCAGCCCGACGACGTTCAGCAGCGTTGACTTGCCGCAGCCCGACGGCCCCATGACCGCGACGAAGTCGCCCTGGTCGACCTCGAAGTTGACGCCGTTGAGGGCGACGGTCTCGACCTCGTCGGTGCGATAGACCTTGAACAGATTGTGGAGCTTGAGCATGGGTACTTCCCCTTGGTTGAAAACACAGGAACCTCTGATCAGGGCGTCATTGCGAGGAGCGAAGCGATGCGGCAATCCAGAGGTGTTTGATTTGAGCGCTGGATTGCATCGCTGCGCTCGCAATGACGCCTTGATTTCGAATCTGTCAAAGTTCCCCTCAGTCGATCTTCAGCCGATCCATATCGACGTAGCTGGTGTACGGTGAAGTGACGACGCGCTCGCCGGGCTCGAGCCCGTCGAGCACTTCGATGTAATCCGTGTTGCGGCGCCCCAGGCGCACGCTGCGGCGCACGGCCTCGGTGCCGTCGGCCGAGACGACGAACACCCAATTGCCGCCGGTCTCCTGGTAGAAAGAACCGTTCGGGATCAGCACGGCATCGCTGTTGTCGCCGAGGGTGAGCCTGAGTTGCAGCGTCTGGCCGCGGCGCAGGCCGGCCGGCTGTTCGTCGAAGTCCATGTCGACGCGGAACTGGCCGTTCTCGATCTGCGGGTAGATCTTGGCGACGCGCAGGTCGAGGTCGCTGCCGTCGTGTTCCGCGACGGCGACCTGCCCGAGGTCGACGCGGCCGAGGTAGAACTCGTCGATGTTGGCGCTGAGCTTGTAACCGTCCGGGTCGTCGATCTGGCCCAGCCGTCCGCCGGGGTCGATGGACTGGCCGACCTCGATGGCGAAGCCGGACAGCTTGCCGTCGATCGGCGCGCGGATGTTGAGGTCGTCGAGGTTCTCGCGGGCGAGGGCCAGGCTCTTCTCGAGCTGCTCGCCCGAGGCTTTCAGCTGTGCGAGCTGGGTCTCCTGCAGGCGGGCATCGGTCGCCTGGCTCTCGAGGGTGACCTCACGCTTGTTGACGTAATAGTCGAGCTCGTCCTGCAGGTCGTCGATCGTCGATTGCGGGACCAGCTTCTTGTCGACGAGCTCGCGCTGACGCTCGACCGCGCGGGTGAGGCGCTTGACCTGGTAGTTGATCTCGACCAGGTCGCGCTTGTGCGCCAGCCGGTTCTGCTCGAGCTGCAGTTCGAGCGTGCGCATGTCGTTGAGCTGCTCGGTCACGGCCGCCTCGCGGCCGAGGACCTCGAGCTGCAGGTTGGCGTTGGACAGGCGCGCGATCGGCTGGCCGGCCTCGACCAGGGCGCCGTCCTCGACCAGCACTTCCTCGACGCGGCCGCCGGCGATGGCGTCGAGGTAGACGGTGCTGCTCGGTACCAGCCGGCCGCGCAGCGGGATGAAGTCTTCGAAGGTGCCGACGGTGACCTTCGAGACGGTGATCCGCTGCGAGTTGACGTTCAGGCTGGTCCCGCCCAGCAGCATGCCGGCCAGCCACCACGCGAACAGCAGCGCCGCACCGGCCGCGGCGCCGTAGCCGAGCTTCGTCGAGAGCGGCATCTTCCGCGCGACGACCCGGTCCATGCTGCGGCCCGAGATGTTGACGCCCTTGTCCGTGGGTGAATCCGGCATTCTGCTGACGTTGCTCACGTTCGATGTGGTCCGATTGACGATGACGCGGTTCCTGTCAATGGATTAGCAAGAGCCGTGCCAATCTCCAAGTCCTTGTTTTACCGGGCTTCCGGGATTCGGGGCGGCGCCGAACTGTACGCTGGCGGACACCGGGTGTACGATTCCGGACAGTCGGGAGGAGCCGTGGCCAGCACCGGAAACATTCTGATCGTCGACGACGACGAGGACATCCTGACGGCGGGCCGGCTGCTGCTGCGGCGCAACTTCGCCGCGGTCGAGACCAGCCGCGAGCCCGACCGCATCCCGGCGCTGCTCGCCGAGCACGACTTCGATGCCGTGCTGCTCGACATGAATTTCGGCCCCGGCGAGTCGTCCGGCCGCCAGGGCCTCGACTGGCTGGCGCGCATGCTGGCGATCGATCCCGAGCTCGTCGTCGTCATGATCACGGCGCACGGCAGCGTCAACACGGCCGTCGAGGCCATGAAGCGCGGCGCGCTGGATTTCATCGCCAAGCCCTGGCAGAACGAGAAGCTCATCGCGACGGTCTCGGCGGCCGTCAAACTGCGCCAGAGCCGGCGCGAGACGGCCTCGCTGCGGGAGGCCAACCGCGTGCTGGCGGCTGCCGGCGCGACGGGCAACCGGATCGTCGGCGAGTCCGCCGGCATGCGCGAGGTGTTGTCGGTCGTCGCCCGCGCGGCACCGACGGATGCCAACGTCCTGATCCTCGGCGAGAACGGCACCGGTAAGGAGCTTGTCGCCCGCGAACTGCATCGACTGTCGCGGCGCGCGGACAACGTATTTCTGAGCGTCGACATGGGCTCGATCAGCGAGACATTGTTCGAGGCCGAACTGTTCGGCCATCGCAAGGGTGCGTTCACCGGCGCCGGCGCGGACCGGCCCGGGCGCTTCCAGGCGGCCGACGGCGGCACGATCTTCCTCGACGAGGTCGGCAACCTGCCGCAGCATCTGCAGGCCAAGCTGCTGCGGGTCCTCGAGGAACGCACCGTGACGCCGGTCGGCGCCGACCGGCCGCAGGCCGTGGACGTGCGCGTCGTCGCCGCGACCAACCGCGATCTGGACCAGGCGATCGTCGACGGGGCATTTCGGCGCGATCTCTACTACCGGCTCAGTGTGTTTCCGA
>JBAUVS010000450.1:0-1788 GCA_049583345.1 Woeseiaceae bacterium | reverse complement strand
GGGACGGTTTCGCCGATGCGGAGCTTGCCGAGGTCCTGCAGGTTCGGCAGGCCTTCGAGGAACAACACGCGTTCGATGAGCGAGTCGGCGTGCTTCATCTCGTCCACCGATTCGTCGTGCTCCTTCTCGCCGAGCCTGGTGAGGCCCCAATCCTTGTACATGCGCGAATGCAGGAAGTACTGGTTGATCGCGGTCAGCTCGTTCTTCAGGACGCGGTTCAGGTGTTCGATGACGGTGGCGTCGCCTTTCATGGGGCTCTCCGGTGGGCCGGGCGGTGTCATGATAGCGAGGGCGCTTGCCGATTCCTACCGCTGTGGGGGTCGCGCTGGCAAGCAGCGCTCCTACAAGGCGCGGCTGTCGCCCCGGGGGCGGCGCTCCTGGACGTGGGAGAGGAGGGTCAGGCTGTGGCCGGCACGTACAAGCGCGGCTGGGCCGGTTTCCGGTTCGACGTGGCCTCGCGGATGATCGCCGACGCCTGTTCCTTGCACGAACCGCACTGCGTGGCGACGCCCAGCTCTGCCTGGAGCTGCCAGAGGTCGCTCACGCCGGATTCGGCCGCTTCGCGGATCTGGGTGTCGGTAATGGCGTTGCAGATGCAGACGTACATGCGTTCAATACCTGGCAGTTCAGGGGCATTTAGCCCTGAATGCGAATGATTGTCAATAGCATTACGTACAATCCGAGACGGGGGTCTCGGAAAGTCACGGAATCGGTACTATTCGCGGATGTCGCGGCGGCAAGCGCCGCTCCTGCAAGGGGAACTACATGCAAAATCTGTTCGATGTGGCGGGGAAGGTGGCGCTGGTCACCGGTGGCTCGCGGGGCATCGGCGAGATGATCGCCGAAGGCTTCGTGGCCAGCGGGGTCCGCACCTACATCTCGTCCCGCAAGGCCGAGGCATGCGACGACACGGCGAAACGGCTGTCGGCGGGCGGCGAATGCATCTCCCTGCCTGCCGATCTCTCGACGGCGCAGGGCATCCAGCGGCTCGCCGCCGGGATCGGCCAGCGCGAGGAGCGTCTCGACATCCTCGTCAGCAATGCCGGCGCAACCTGGGGCGCGGCGATCGAAGAGTTCCCGGAACTCGGCTGGGACAAGGTCATGGATCTCAACGTCAAGACGCCGTTCTTCCTGACGCGCGCGCTGCTGCCGATGCTCGAGGCGTCCGCATCCGCCGACGATCCCGCGCGCGTGATCCTCGTCGGCTCCGTCGACGGGCTGAACGTGAACCGCCTGCCGACGTTCTCGTACGGGCCGAGCAAGGCGGCCGTGCACCATCTCGCACGCACGCTGGCGGCGCATCTCGCCGCGCGCCACATTACGGTAAATGCGATCGCGCCGGGCCTGTTCCCGACCAAGATGACGGCGCACACGATCGAGACGATGGGCGAGGAAATCACGCGCGGCATCCCGCTGAAACGCCACGGCCGGCCGTCCGACATGGCCGGCGTCGCGCTGTATCTCGCGTCTCCCGCGGCGAGTTATGTCACGGGCATCGTAATTCCTGTCGACGGCGGGATCACCGGAGCGAAGGGAACGCTCTAACCACATGGGGCGAGTTTACGCCGGCCCGACGTGCTTTCGACATAAGTAGGTATATCTACGGAGTCGCAGAAATGAGACGGGTTTCTTTTTTTTAGAAACGTGGTACCGTCGCGATAAGACACACTGAAAAAGGGCAAACCAGCCGAAAGGTTGGGACGCAAAGCCACCGGTCTAAAGGCGTAAGGCCTACGATAGCGGGGTTGCCAGTTTGACCGAACGTGTATTCACGCACGTTCGAGCCAT
>JBAUVS010000449.1:0-3169 GCA_049583345.1 Woeseiaceae bacterium | reverse complement strand
TGGCCGCGACGCAGTCCTCGACTTCGCGACGCTGCTCGGCGATGTGCAGATGCAACGGGCTGCCGGTGTTCCTTGCGACCGCCGCGATCTCGTACAGGGATGCCTCACTGACGGCACGCAGGCTGTGCGCGCCGATCGCCACGCTGACCCGGTCGGACTCCTGCAATCGTGCCCGCGCGTGCCGCGCGAGGAAGGTCGGAAGGTCCAGCGCGAACAGCGTCTGCCTGCCCGCCGGGCCGGCCGCTTCGAATCCGGCGCGCTCGTAGAGCACCGGTACGTAGCACAGCCGAATGCCGGATCGCGATGCCGCCGCGACGAGGGCATCGAACATCGCGTCGCCATCGCCGGCGGCGCCGGCAAGATAGTGGAACTCGGCGACCGTCGTGTAGCCGCTGGCGAGCATCTCGCAGTACGCCTGTGCCGCGATCGCGGCCAGCGCCGGCGCATCGAGCCAAGCGGCCAGTTCGTACATACGTTCGCGCCACGTCCAGAAGCTGTCCTCGCCGGCCGGCGAACGTTGCTCGGCATGGCCCGCGAGTGCACGCTGGAATGCGTGGCTATGGCCGTTGACGAGGCCGGGGATCACGAGCGCCGCGACCTCGTCGGCGGCGGTCGCCGGCACGCCGGATTCGAGGTCGGCGATACGGCCATCCTCGACGCGGAGCCTCACGTCGGCGGCCCAGCCGTCCGGGGTGAGTGCCTTGCGCGCGAAAACGGTGCCCATGCCGGTCCTCGAAGTTGTATATACAAGCTGCGGCATGATACCGTCGAATCGCCTCCGGGAGCAATGAATGGCCGACTGGGACCTGGTGTTGACCGATGCGCGCCTCGCGACGATGCAACGCGGCGGCGCGGCGTTCGGCGTCATCGAGGACGGCGCCGTGGCAATCGCGGACGGCACGCTGGCCTGGGTCGGGCGGCGCGGCGATCTGCCCCGGGGCTCGGCGGCCGATACGCGATCGCTGGCCGGCCGCTGGGTCACGCCGGCCCTGATCGACTGCCACACGCACCTCGTGTTTGGCGGCGACCGGGCCGCCGAGTTCGAACAACGGCTGGGCGGCACCAGTTACGAGGAGATCGCACGTACGGGCGGCGGCATCCTGGCGACCGTGCGCGCGACGCGCGAGAGCGCAAGCGATGCCCTGTATGCAACGGCACTCGCACGGCTGCGCCGGCTCATGGCCGGCGGCGTTGCGACCGTCGAGGTCAAGTCCGGCTATGGACTCGACGTCGACACCGAGATCCGCATGCTCGAAGTCGCGCGCCGCTTGCATGCCGAGACCGAGGCCACCGTCGTCGCCACCCTGCTCGCGGCCCACGCGGTGCCGCCCGAGCTTGCTCCCGACGCGGACGCCTGGATCGATCGTGTCTGCGAGTCGCTGCTTCCCGTCGCCGCCGAACGGAGACTCGCCGACGCGGTCGATGCCTATTGCGAAACGATCGCCTTCTCGGCCGACCAGATCCGCAAGGTCTTCCATCGCGCCCGCGAATTCGGCCTGCCCGTGAAACTGCACGCCGACCAGCTCAGTGACGGCGGGGGCGCGCTGCTCGCCGCGAACTGCGGTGCGTTGTCCGCCGACCACCTCGAGTATTCCGCGCCCGCGGGCCTGGCGGCCATGGCTCGCGCCGGTTGCGTCGCCGTGCTGCTGCCGGGCGCCTACCTCACGCTCGGTGAAACCCGCCGCCCGCCGGTGGACGCGCTGCGCCGGTTCCGGGTGCCGATCGCCGTTGCGACGGATCTCAACCCCGGCACCTCACCGCTCCTGTCCCTGCCCGAAGCGATGGCGCTTGCGGCCCGCATTTTCGAGCTGACCCCCGAGGAATGTCTTGCCGGCGTGACGCGGGAAGCGGCCCGCGCCCTCGGACTCGCCGACCGCGGTATGCTCGAAACCGGCCTGCGGGCCGACCTCGCCATCTGGGAATTCGAACGTCCGCAGGAACTCGCGTACTGGCTCGGCGGCACTGCGCCGACAAGCTTGTTAATCGCCGGCCGAGATGTCAGTCTCGCCGCATCGTGACGCCCCTGCCGCTATCCCGAAAGCGTAGCTTCATCGTTACGCTCAGCCTGCTGACGGCGATCGCCGCGCTGACGGTCGACGTCAGCCTGCCGGCCGTACCGACGATGGTCGAGGCACTCGGCACCACGTTGTCCCGAGGGCAACAGATTGTCGGCAT
Source organism: Woeseiaceae bacterium (assembly GCA_049583345.1). Lineage (GTDB taxonomy): Bacteria > Pseudomonadota > Gammaproteobacteria > Steroidobacterales > Woeseiaceae > UBA1847. Next base: position 994 of record JBAUVS010000449.1, on the reverse strand, counting down.
CTTCATGGCCGGCATGGCCTGCGGCCAGATCCCTGCCGGTCTCGTCTCCGACCGGCTCGGCCGGTTACCGGTGTTGTATGCCGGCACGGCATTGTTCGCGCTCGGCGCGACCGTGACGATGCTCGCCACCGACATCCACGTCATACTCGGCGCACGCATGCTGCAGGGCTTCGGCGCCGCGTCCGCCGTCGTGCTGTCGCGGGCGATCGTCCGGGACATCTCGCGCGGCAAGGAATCGGCGCGGCTGATGTCCCTGATGACAATGATCTTCACGGCCGTGCCGGTGATCGCACCGACGATAGGCGCTTTCCTGGTTGCTCATTTCCACTGGCGCGCGCCGTTCATCCTGATCGCCATCTGCGGCTACCTGATCCTTGCCGGCGTGCGAATTTTCCTCGTCGAGACACACCTGCCGTCCGTCGGCGAGCATCCTGCCCGGCAGCTCGTCGCAAGCTTCAAAGACTTCTTTTCGCACAGGCAGAGTATCTTCGGCCTGCTGCTTATCGTCCTGCTGCCGGCGGGCTTCATGTCCGTGATCACCGTCTCCTCTGCGCTGATCGTCGAACACTATGGCTTCTCCGTGCAGGCGTTCGGCTTCATCTTCGCCTGCTCCGGCCTGTCCATCCTCCTCGGCGCCTCGGTCAATCGCGTGCTCGTCGCGCGCTTCGACCTGCTGCAAATGATTATGATCGGCATCGTGCTCATGGCCATCAGCGGCTCGCAACTCGTGCTCATCGCCTGGCTCGATGCTGCGCCGCTCTGGTGGCTGTGGAGTTGCGTCTGCCTGTTCATGTTCACGATCGCGATACTGATGCCGAATGCGACCGTCATCTCACTCGACCCGCTGCCGAAGATCGCCGGCGTGGCCTCGTCGATCATCGGTACCTCGTCCAACGTGTTCGGCGCCGCCGGCGCACTCCTGGGCGCGATGATCTACGACGGCTCGGTCCGCCACAGCGTCCTGCTGATGGCCACGGTCGCGACACTCGTAACG
>JBAUVS010000448.1:0-3371 GCA_049583345.1 Woeseiaceae bacterium | reverse complement strand
GCCTGCCCGACGCGGGACAGCCGCTCCTCGGTCGCGGGATTGAGGGTGTCGAAGTAACGCCCTTTCTCGGGCGCGACGAATTCGCCGCCGATAAACAGCTTGTAGCGTTTGTCGATCCGGATGTGATCGGTGCTCTCCGGCGCCGGCGAGTAGTGCCAGCCGTCGTCGAAAGCCAGTTTGTTCCCGGGTGTCGCCATGTTCCTATCCTTTCTGCAGGAGCGGCTTCAGCCGCGATTCCCCCGCTAGTCTTTCGAAAAATAATCTGCCGACTGATATACGCCGGTCGCCTGCTTCTGCAGCTGCATCAACACGTCGTTGGCCAGCGAACTCGCGCCGAAGCGGAACCACTGCCGTGTCATCCAGGCGCTGCCGAGCGTCTCGCGCAGCATCACCAGGTAGTGCACCGCCAGCTTCGCGCTCGAGATGCCGCCGGCCGGTTTCATGCCGACCATGCGCCCGGTCTCGAAGTAGTAGTCGCGGATCGCCTGCAGCATGACGAGGGTAACCTGCATCGTCGCGGCCGGCTGAATCTTGCCGGTGGAGGTCTTGATGAAATCCGCGCCCGCGTGCATCGCGAGGACGCTTGCACGCCTGACCCGATCGAGCGTGCCGAGCTCGCCCGTCTCCAGGATGACCTTCAGGTGTGCGTCGCCGCAGGCCTCCTTGACGGCGACGATCTCGTCGAAAACGCGGCCATACTGACCGGCCAGAAATTCTCCGCGGGAGATCACCATGTCGATCTCGCTCGCGCCCGCTTCGACGGCCGTGCGCGTGTCATCGAGCTTCACCTCGAGAGACGCCTGCCCGCTGGGGAAGGCCGTCGCCACCGACGCGACGGCGATGTCGTGTCCTTCGAGCGCACGCTTCGCGACGCCGACCATCGTCGGGTACACACAGACCGCCGCGACGTGCGGCAGGCCCGGCATCGCGTCATGCAGGTGAATCGCCTTCTGGCACAGCTGCCGCACTTTGCCGGGGGTGTCCTGGCCCTCGAGGGTCGTCAGGTCGATCATCGACAATACGAGCTTGAGCGCCTCGACCTTCGATTCCGTCTTGATGCTGCGGCTCGTGAAGCGCGCGACGCGCTCGTCGACGCCGACCGCGTCGACGGTCGGTACGCGATCGAGATCGGGCAGTCGGGCGGTCGTCTTGACGGCGGACAGGCTCATCGCTCCTCAGTCTCCGGCGATCGCCGTCTCGAGGGCGACGAGGATCATGTCGTCGAACGTCTTCTCGCGATCTTCGGCCGAGAGCGCCTTGCCGCTACGGATGTCGTCACTGACGGTGCATATCGCCAGCGCCTCGGCACCGTGCTCCGCCGCGATCGGATAGATGCCGGCGGCCTCCATCTCCACGCCGAAGACACCGAATTTCGCCATCGTGTCGAACATCGCCGTATCCGGCGTATAGAAGAGATCGGCCGAGAACAGGTTGCCGACATGGAAACGCACGTCTTGCCGCTCCGCGGCCATCACCGCCTTGCGCACGAGCTCGAAGCTCGCGAGCGCCGCGAGATCGTAGCCGCCGAAACGCACGCGGTTGACGTTGGAATCCGTGGATGCGCCCATGCCGATGACCAGGTCGCGGAGCCGGACGTCGGGATGCGTCGTGCCGCAGCTGCCGACCCGGATGACGCGGCTGACGCCGTAGTCGACGATCAGCTCGGTCACATAGATCGACGCCGACGGGATGCCCATGCCGTGCGACATGACGGACACCGGCTGGTCGCGGAATTCGCCCGTGAATCCCCACATGTTGCGGACGTCGGTCACGCGCCGGGCGCCGTCGAGATAGGTGTCGGCGATATAGCGCGCCCGCAGCGGGTCGCCCGGCATCAGCACGGTCCGGGCGAAGTCGCCGGCGGCCGCGCCTATGTGTCTCGTAGCCATGGCCGCCACGATACCGCGTATGCCCGGTGTTTGGGAGTACCGTCCCGGACCGACTGTGCCCGCACCCGCGAGCCCGCACGAGCCCGAATGATGCATTTCTGCAACAAGAAATTCGGTCACGGGCAGAAATGACGGCGTTATAATCCGGGCAAATTTATGTGGGAGGCAGGCAATGTGTAACAGAATCACAACAATGAGAATTGCCAGGGGCACGGCCGTCGCGGCCGCCCTGCTCGGCGCGCTCAGCGTGCGGGCGCAGACGCAGTTCGAAGGCATCCTCGAGGAGATCACGGTAACGGCGCAGCGCCGCGAGGAGCGGCTCGAGGACGTGCCGATCTCGATTTCGACGATGCAGGGAGAAGACCTGTCCAAGATCCTGCAGGGCGGCGAAGACGCCCGTGCGCTGGCCGGACGGATCCCCGGCCTGAACGCGGAATCGTCGAACGGCCGCGTCGCACCGCGGTTCTATCTGCGTGGCCTCGGCAACACCGATTTCGACCTGGCCGCCTCGCAGCCGGTATCGATCATCATGGACGAGGTCGTCATGGAGAACGTGATCCTGAAGAGCTACCCGCTGTTCGATATCGAGCGCGTCGAGGTGCTGCGCGGGCCGCAGGGCACACTGTTCGGCCGCAACACGCCGGCCGGCATCGTCAAGTTCGACACGGTCAAGCCGAGCGCTGACTTCGATGCCTACGCCCAGGCCACCGTCGGCCAGGTCGGCACGCTCAATCTCGAGGGCGCCGTCGGCGGCAGCATCAATGAAAAGGGCACGGTAATGGCCCGGCTGTCGTTCTTCGACCTGAACCGCGATAACTGGATAGACAACAGTTTCACGGGTCAGAAGAACGCCCTGGGCAAGAACCAGGATCACGCCGTCCGCTTTCAGCTGCTGTACGAGCCTTCCGACAACTTCAGCGCGCTCTTCAACACGCACTGGCGCAACTACGACGGCACATCGGAGATCTTCCGGGCCAATATTCTCACGACCGGCAGCAACAAGCTGAACTCCAACTTCGTGCGCGATACCGTCGCGTTCAACGAGGGCGACAACAACCCGCAGGAGGCGAAGCAGTTCGGCGGTTCGGCGCGCCTGACCTGGAACTTCGCCAACGACATGTCGCTGACCTCGATCACGGCGTACGAGACGGCCAGCGATCGCAGCCTCGGCGACATCGACGGCGGCAACCCGAACGGACCGGGGTTCATCCCGTTCCAGTCCGTGACCCAGGACGGCATCAACGATCTCAAGCAGCTTACCGAGGAACTCCGCCTGTCCTCCGACGCCACGAGTGGCATGTTCTGGCAGGCCGGTGTGTTCTACTTCGACGAAGACTACGAAATCGAGACGAATCCGTTCTTCCTGCCGCAGACGACCCGCGACCACCAGAACACGTCCTGGGCGGTTTTCGGCCAGGTCAGCTACGACCTGAGCGACGCCTGGAACCTGACGGGCGGAGTCCGCTACACGGACGACAAGAA
>JBAUVS010000447.1:0-2222 GCA_049583345.1 Woeseiaceae bacterium | reverse complement strand
CCGCGCACGTCGGCGGCCGCGTACTGGCGGCGGTGTTCGCCACCGTCGCGCTGGCGGTCGCGATCAACATGATGCGGCCGAACCAGGCCGCCGTACTGGCCGACGACATCCCGCGGGGCTTCACGGGTCCGCTGATTCCGGCCGGCATCGGCCTGATCTCGACGATGATGGGTATCGGCGGCGGTTCGATGAGCGTGCCGGCAATGACGTTGTCGGGTCGCCCGATACATGTCGCGGTCGGGACGTCGGCGCTGCTGGGACTCGTCATCGCGCTGCCCGCATCGATCGGCTATATCGTCGCGGGCTGGGGCGAGCCCGGCCTGCCGGAGGGCAACCTGGGCTACGTGAGCCTGCTCGGATTTCTCCTGATCACGCCGGCGACCGTCGCCTTCGCTCCACTGGGGGCGCGCCTGGCGCACGCCCTGTCGCGGCGCTGGCTGAGCGCGCTGTTTGGTGCTTTCCTCTTCATCGTGGCGCTGCGGATGGGCTTCCGGGCGCTGGCGTGATTGCAGCGGCAAAGGCGTGATGCCGTCGCATTCCCTTGCATGGCTGTACTACCATACGCTGCAATGACGTCGACCCGCGGCTGTAATCGATGACGGACGAACGATCGGTCCATGCCGGGCGATCCGCCCTGCGGCGTCGCGACGTCCTGCTCGGTGCGATCGCGCTCGTCGGCGGTTCTTCCAGCCTGCTCGGCTGCGGCCGCGAGGATGCCGCAGTGCCCGAACTGCATCGCGGCGGAGCCAAATTTTTTACCGCGGATCAGATGCAACTCCTCGGCCGCGTAGCCGACATCATCATCCCGGAGACGGACACGCCCGGTGCGCTGGGTGCCGGGGTCGATACCTTTTTCGACACGCTGATGGCCGAATGGGCGTCGGCGGCGACGCGCTCGCGGTACGTCGGCCTGTTGCAGAAGATCGACACCAGCGCCGCCGCGCGCTGCGGAGCCGGTTTCGTCGCCTGTGAGGCACCGGAGCAGGAGCGCCTGATCGCCGAATTCGACGCCGACAGCTTCCGCGACAAGCCCGAATTCCGCGATTTCCGGGAATTCAGGAACCTGATCATCGCGGGCTACTACACGTCCGAGGTCGGCGCGAGCGTCGAGCTTCGTTTCGAGCTCGTCCCCGGCCGCTATCTGCCCTGCGCGCCGCTCGCGGAGCTCGGCCGCGCCTGGGATTATCGGTAGTGACGGCGGAATTCGACGTCATCGTCGTCGGCTCCGGGATGACCGGAGGCTGGGCGGCCAAGGAATTCGCCGAAGCCGGATTCTCGGTCGCCGTCATCGAGCGCGGCCGCAACATCCGGCACCGGACGGACTACAAGGACTTCGAGCCGCCCTGGAAGCTGCCGTATCTCGATCGGATTCCCGAGGACGAGGCCGCGCGCGATTACCCGGTGCAGAGCACGCTTTACGCGGTGCGCGGATCGACACTGCAGTACTGGATCCGCGACAGCGAGCATCCGTATTACACGCCCGGGGACCGGCCGTTCCGCTGGTACCAGGGCTACAGCCTCGGCGGGCGTTCGGTGACCTGGAGTCGTCGCGTGTTTCGCTGGGGAGCGCAGGATTTCCTCGAGAACGGCCGTGACGGGCACGGCATCGACTGGCCGATCCGCTACGAGGAGCTCGCGCCCTGGTACAGTCACGTCGAAAAATTCATCGGTGTGATGGGCACTTACGAGAATCTTCCGCAACTGCCCGACAGCGAGTTCCAGGCCGCGATGCCGCTGAACTGCGGCGAGCGCGTGCTCAAGGAACGCGTCGAGAAGGCTTTCCCGACGCGCAACGTCATCAATTCCCGCGGCGCCCACATCACCGAACCGACGAAGGAACAGACCGAACTCGGCCGTGGCGCCTGCCAGTACCGCAACTACTGCGACCGCGGCTGCTCGTTCGGCGCCTACTTCTCGTCGCTGTCGGCGACGCTGCCCGCCGCGCAACGCACGGGCAACCTGACGGTACTGACGGACTCGCTGGTGGAGTCGGTGCTCTACGATGCGGCGAGCGGACGTGCTGCCGGCGTCCGTTACGTTTCGACGGCCGACAAGTCGCGGCATGAACTTCACGCACGCGCGATCTTCATGTGTGCGTCGACGATCGCGACGGCCTGCATCATGCTGAACTCGACATCGGAACGCTTCCCGAACGGCATCGCGAATTCGAGCGGAGTGCTCGGCCGTTACCTGATGGATCATATCCTCGGCGTCGGCGCCGA
>JBAUVS010000446.1:0-1950 GCA_049583345.1 Woeseiaceae bacterium | reverse complement strand
GTTCGGCAGCAATACCTCGTTCACGATGACGCGCAGCAATCATGCGGCCGCGATGGATCTCAAGCACAAGCTGCTCGAGATCGCGGCGTCGGTGTACGGCGGGACCGCCGACGACTACGACATCGGCAACGAGACCGTGTTCTCGAAGGACGAGCCGGCGACGAAGATGACCTACGCCGAGGCCGCCCAGAAGGCGATCGAGCTCGGCGGCAAGTATTCGGGCGCGGAGCTGCCGGACGACATCTTCTTCCTCACGCAGGCGTCCGCCGCGGCGCTCGCGGGCACGGGCGCCATCGGTGTCGCCAAGGACAACTACGCGATCAGCGGCATGGTGCCGGCGCTGGCGGTCGGCTACATGATGATCGAGCTCGACGTCGAGACCGGCAAGTTCGACATCCTCGAGTATCACGGCACCGCCGACTGCGGCACCGTCATCCATCCGCAGAGCCTGGCGAACCAGATCCGCGGCGGCGCGGTGATGGGTATCGGCATGGCGACGACCGAACACATGGTCTACGACCCGGCCAACGGCCTGCCGGCCAACGTGGGTTTCTACCAGGCCAAGCCGAAGTCCTACCTGGACGTGCCGTCCGAGATGGGCTGGGCGGCGGTCGACAAGCCGGACCCGGACAGTCCCATCGGCACCAAGGGCATCGGCGAGCCCGTGATGGGATGTGCCGGCGCCGCGCTGTTGTGCGCGATCTCGGACGCACTCGGCGGCACCGTGTTCAACCGCACGCCGGTGACGGTCGACATGATCGTCAATGCCGCCGCGAGACGGCCGCAATCGCACAAGAAACTGCAGGTCAACACCTTTTAGCACCGCGTATCAGACGTATTAGATAAGGACGGACAATCCCGTGGCAAAAGACATGATGCGGTCGTTCAGCCTGTTCCAGCCGGACAGCCTGGAGAACGCGCTGGACCTCGCCGACAAGTACGGAGAGCGGGGCTGGCTGATGGCAGGGGGACAGGACAGCCTCGACTGGTTCAAGGATCGGGCCAAGGGCCCGGAGGCCGTGATCGACCTCGGCGGCGTCGAGGAACTCGCCGGCATCCGCGAGACCGGCGACGGCGTCGAGATCGGCGCGCGCACGACCCTGACGGAGGTCGCCGGCAGCGATCTGCTGCAGAGCCGCTATCGCCTGCTGTGCGACGCCGCGTCGCACGTCGCGAGCCCGCAGATCCGCAATACGGGCACCATCGGCGGCAACGTCAGCCAGGACGCGCGCTGCTGGTACTACCGCTCGGGCCTGGAGTGTTACCGCGCCGGCGGCAATCTCTGCTACGCGGACACGCCCGAGGGCATGAATCGCGAACATTGCCTGTATGGCGCCAACCGCTGCGTCGCCGTCAGTCCGTCGGACACCGCGCCGGCGATGGTCGCGCTCGACGCGAGCATGGTCATCCGCAACAAGAGCGGCGAGCGGGTCGTCCCCGCCGAGAAGTTCTTCATCGGCCCGGACGTCGACATCGAGCACATGACCGTGCTCGCACCGGGCGACATCCTGACGGCGATCCGCCTGCCGGCCACCTGGTCCGGTGCCAGTTTCTATTTCGAGAAGGTCGCCGACCGCAATACCTGGGACTTCCCGCTGGTCAACATCGCGGCCGCCCTGCGGCTTTCGGGCAATGTCATCGACGACATCCGCGTGGCCTGCGGCGGCGTGCAATGCGTACCCCGGCGCCTGACCGTCGTCGAGGACGTCGTGCGCGGCAGCGAACGCAACGGCGAGACGGCCGACCTGGCCGCGGGCTCGGCGGCACGCGGCGCCGTGCCGCTGAACTACAACCACTTCAAGATCCCGCTGATGGAGAACCTGGTCCGGCGCGCGATACGCGGCTCGGCCTGACCGTTCGGGCTCCGTCGGCGTCGTTCAGGCGAAGACGATGGTCTTGCCGGCGTTCAGGACGACGCGGTGCTCCGCCTGGTAGCGCACGGCCCTGGCG
>JBAUVS010000445.1:0-2457 GCA_049583345.1 Woeseiaceae bacterium | reverse complement strand
CCTCGAGTCCCTCGGTCACGGCCATCCGCGCGAGCTTCCCGATCGGGTAGTCGCGTGACGGATAGTTGACGTTGACGGCCAGGAAGCCCGCTTCGCGCAACGCATCGGTCATCGTGTCCATCGACGCCGACGTGCGTCCGAGCCCATGCAGCAGCACGACGCAGTCGGCCGCCGGCACCGGTGCGGCCGCCGCCGACAGCAGCAAGGCGCACAGCGCGAGACGTCTCATGCGAGGAAGCCGCGGCCGCGCAGCTGCCGGTCGTGCCAGGATCCGAGCAGGAGCAGCGCGCTCACGGCGCCCATCAGCGCCCAGGCCATGTCCGACTGCGTGTCCCAGACGTAACCCTGCGTGCCGAGAAAGGACTCCGCCGCGTCGCCCGACAATAGCGCCACCCACCACTCGATCAGCTCATAGAAAGCGCTGATCGCGAGGCACACGCAGACCACCAGGAAATTCCGCCAGCCTGCCCGCGTGACGACCTTCAGGCGGATCAGCAGTTCGCGTGCAACGATCGCCGGCACGAAGCCCTGCGTGAAGTGCCCGAGCTTGTCGTAATTGTTGCGCGTCTGGTCGAGTGCCTCGCGCAGCCACTCGCCGGCCGGCACGAGCGCGTAAGTGTAGTGGCCGCCGACCATCAGCACGATGCAGTGGAACAGGATCAGCACACAGGTCAGCGTCGTCAGCGGGAAGCGTTCGCGGGTCGCCCACAGGATCAGTGCGGCGATGAGCGCCGGCGTCACCTCCAGCCACCACGTCGGATAGTCGTGCGGCGCGATCGCCGACCACGCGAGCACGCCGAGGAAGACGACGATCCATGCGATCCTGCCAGCCCGCATTGACTTACGCCTTCAGCGGCCGCGCGCGCCAGTAGCCGCCGCTCGTAAAGCAGCGCCAGACCCAGGGCAACCAGCGTATCAGCGCGAAACTCAGCCACAGCGCCCAGGCGAGGATCAGCACCTTGTACACCCACAGTGGCACGGTCCAAGCGGCGGCCGTCGGCAATTCACCGTCGCTGCTGTCCGCGAACCAGTTGAGCGTGTTGCCATAGGAACCGTTACCGGCGACGTGCATGTCGGGAGTGCCGAGCAGCCCGACCGACAGGCTGCCGAGTATCGACAGCAGCGCGATGACGGTCAGCGCGGCGACGAGGATCTGGCCGAGATTGTAGTGCCACCAGGCCTTGTCCTGACTGACGCGTTCCTTCGCGCCGCAGACGAGCAGCCACGCGACGACGAGTCCGAGTACCGGCCAGTTGAAGGTCGAAAAACCGAGGCCGAGCAGCAGCCAGTGTCGAGTCCCGAGCGGCGCGAGCGTCGTGCGTCCCAGAATGACGGCAAACAGGATCAGCGCGGCAAGCTCGGACCAGTACAGCACGGCCGGACCGAGCCGCGGTCCGTGTGTCGCCAGCAGCCAGCGGTTGCGCGGCAGCTGCGTGGCGAGCGTAATGTTGCTCGAGGCCGCGCCGATATCGACGGCCGGCGTCCGCGTCACGAAACCGACGTCGCCGGCGGCGCGCCAGGCGATACTGACGTCGTGTTCGCCGGGGACGATCGGCAGCCGGAGTTCGCCGTCTTCGGCCCGCAGCGACTGAGACTCGCCGTCGATCTCGACCTCGGTGACCTCGGCATCCGCCGGCAAGCGGATCACGTGTTGCGCGCCACGGGTGCTGCGGTACTCGAGGTCCAGCGTCACGTTGCTGGAGCGGTCGCCCACTTCCGACGTCAGGCTCACCGAATCGAAGGCCAGCGTCGATCCCGCGCTGGCCTCGGGACGCGTCGCCTCGATCGTGAGCTGCTCGCCACCACGCGGATAGAACAGCGCGACACGCGCACCGTTCGCGGACTGCGGATTGTCACTTTCCGGCACGCCGCTGAAATCGGCGTGCCAGACGGCGCCGACGCCGACGCGCCAGATCTCCTGCCAGGCGGCGCCGGTTTCGGCCGTCACGGTCAGCGGCGATTGCCGGGGCAGGTTCGAATGCCAGCTCACCGCGGACTGGTTCGGACTCATCGACACCAGGATCCTGCCGTCTTTCACGGTCATGCCCTCGGTGACGACGGTCTCGCCGTCGAGCAGCGGCAGCTCGAGCGTCAGTGCGCCCTGCTCCGGCGCAACGCGTGTGATCGTGGTCGTCGCACGCCAGTCGAGGTCCAGGTCGATCGCACGCTCGACGTGGGCGAAGGCCGGGAAGCGGCTGCTCTCCCAGCGCGGTGCCCCCGCCCCGCCGGTTGCGGCCTCGAGCCGTGTCAGCTGCAGCGAGCCGGACAACAGCCGCCGGTCCTTGATACCGGCCACCTGCCAAGCGTCCGCCGTCGCCTCGATGACCCGCGGCGGCGTCGGGAATGCAATCTCCAGGCTGTCGACCGCGGGCACCGCACCGGCGACGTCGATCGTATGCTGCCCGGCCGCAAGCCGCACCCAGAGGGTGCCGTCCGGGCGCCGGAAGACCTCGCCCG
>JBAUVS010000444.1:0-3280 GCA_049583345.1 Woeseiaceae bacterium | reverse complement strand
AATTGTGGCCGAGTTCCGCACCTACCATAAATTGATTGTCATCATAATCGAGCGGACGCGCGGTATACAGTTCGATGGTTGCGCCCAGAGAACCTTCCTCCAGTTTCGCCTCAGTGGATTTCTTTATGTCGATGCGGCTGAAAAGTTCGGAAGCGAAAATATTGAAATCGAAAGAACGATCTCTCGTATTGAAGTCGACGGCCTGCGCCTCCATGCCATTCAACAGTGTGCGAGTGAACGTAGAATTCAGGCCGCGAACGACGACATTCTTCCCGCGACCCGCGTCGTAGGTAATGGTGACGCCAGGAACGCGTGAAATGGCCTCAGCCAGGTTGCTCTCAGGGAAGTCTCCGATGTCTTCGGCGACGATAGAGTCAACCATGGTGCTCGACTCCTTTTTCAAATCCATGCTGGCTCTCAAACTGCTGCGGTAGCCCTTGACGACAACCTCTTCCATTGTCTCTTGGCTCCATGCCTGGATGGACACCGCCAGCCCGCAGATCGTTGCGAGCACGCTGACGAAAGTCAGACGGACGGATGCAGTATTGGGCGCATCGTTCAACGCATGAAAAGTCATCTGGAGATCCCCCTTTATATGTTGATTTTGCCGCAGCCTCCCGGCCGACGGGTAAAGGCAATCGCCTGCCGGCGCAGAGCCGATGGCCCATATACTACTAAAAATGACACCGGTGTCAACTCTCGATCGTTGTGGCGGCACGGCGCCGCAAAGCGCCGAAATAGGCATTTATCACATTGAATTATAAAGAGTATGTCCTGACCGATCCGGCGTCCCGCGGCCCCTGCCCGGCTCGGATGGCGGCCCTCTCTCCGGAGCCGGGCACGTTTAGAAGCGCAGTTGATGACACCGGTGGCAGTATCCGCTTCGGCCGTGTTGTGCCTCAGGGCTGCACGTCGACGATAACGCGCCGGTAGCGCGTGAGTGGGGGAGAGCCGTCGTCCGTGACGGCGAGAATGATGTGCATCGTGCCGTTCCGGAGAACGCGTTCGGTCGGAACGGTGAACCAGGCGTTCGGGTGATCGGCATCCTCGATCACCAACGGCTGACCGGATCGGGCACTCGACATCGTGAACGTGCCGGGCTCCTTGTACAGGAACCATTTGTAAGACAGTTCGTCCCCGTCCGGGTCAGTCGTCCCTTCGGCGCTCAGATCGACGCGGTCCTTCAGTTTTGCGAAAAGCCGATTCGAATGGCCGAGCATGGGGACAGGCGGATGATTCGCCTCCGCGTACGGCCTGATGGTCCAGTCCATACGCGCGGCGAAATCGTACTGATAGGCAGAACGCCAGCGCCAGATCGTCTCGTGATTGCCGGTGTGCCATTTGCCATCCACGCCCAAGACCTCGTCTTCCGCATCGGTCCAGAACGGCCTGGTCTCGGGTTCGACAAATCGCTTCTGGGTGCGTGGCGTATAGAGCTCGTAGCGTCCGCCCCATCCGCCCCAGTCGGGGTGCTCGGGATCAGAAAGGCCGTTCTGGACGAGATTCAGGAAACTCGGCGTGTCGCCTTCCATCAGATATTTCACCCACGGATACTGTGCTCCAAGCGGCCCCTTGCTGCGGATGTTTTTGTCGAGCCAGGGGTTGTCGACTATCGAAAAATCCGCGCCGACGAACCTGCCATGGAAATTGTCGCCGCTGATTCCGCTCCAAGTGGCGAAGTGGTACCCGCCGCCCGCATGTGCTCCGGGGCTGGCGATGTAGAAGAGACCCGGAAACTCCTTGCGCATCCACGGTCCACTGTCGTCCTGATCGGATATGGTGTAAACACGCAGCCGCGCGACGAAGCTGTCGAGCTCGGCCGCCGAACGTGTCGCACGAACTTTCCAGAGCGCCTGCGCGAGGACATTGGGACCGCCCCAAACCGTAACCCAAACCGGACGCGGATCATCGCGATCGACGACGTCGATCAACAGCTCCGATCCGGGCGAGTCCATGCCCTCGCCAACGGCGCGCATACCGTAGTCCGGGCGACCCTCGCGTATTACGGCCAGCAGTTGATCCGCCGTCGGAAAACCGGATTCGTGCAACTCGAGATTGTCGCGGACCTTGCCATAGGCTTGCACGATCTCGCGTATGCGCCACGCCGCTGTCTCGTGCTGTTGGTGAATCGACGTAGTTGCCACGAGTCCTTCGACATCCCATTGATTGCCGTAGGTCAGAAATCGGACCAGCGACATGGCGTCATCGGGCTCGTTCTCGATGTCCGTGAGCACGACAACGCGCGGTTTTTGTGCCACCGATGCGATGGGGCAAAGGCAGAAAATTGCGGCCACGAACAGAGTGGAGAAGATGCTGGTTTTCATATCAGGATTCCCTGTGTCTCGCGTTTGCCTTGTCGATGGCGACGGCAGCGAGAATGACCAGCCCCTTGACGACCTGCTGCCAAAACGGCGAGACATTGAGCAGGAACAGTCCGTTGTTGAGCACGCCGATAATCAGGCAGCCCAGGACGGTGCCCATTACCGAGCCCCGGCCGCCGGAAAGGGAGGTGCCGCCGATGACGACGGCCGCGATCGAGTCGAGTTCATAGCCGAGGCCGGCGTTGGGCTGCGCGGAATCCAGGCGCGCGGTCACGAGCAATCCCGCCACTCCCGCGAGTCCGCCGCCCAGCGTGTACACCAGGACCTTGATCCGGTTGACGCGGAGACCGGTGAGCAGAGCGGCACGTTCATTGCCCCCGACGGCGTAGAGGTAGCGACCGAATCGTGTCTTGCGCGTCACCACGACGAACGCCACCACCAGTCCGGCGGTGATCCAGACCGGCATCGGCACGCCGAGCAGAATTCCGGTGCCCAGAAAACCGAACGCGGCGCCCAGGCCAGTCACCGGGAATCCGCCGGTCCAAAGCATGGTCAGTCCGCGCGCGATGCTTAGCATGCCGAGTGTCGCCACGAAGGGCGGCAGCCTGAAACGGGTAATGGCAAAGCCGTTGAACCAGCCGAGCAACAGGCCAACCCCGATACCACTGAGAATCGCTCCCGGCAGCGTGAAACGAACCATCACGTCGAACGCAGGCAGTGCAATGCCGTTCTTGAGCACGCCGGCCGCGACCGCACCGGACAGCGCAAGGATCGCACCAACGGACAGGTCGATGCCGCCGGACAGAATGATCAGCGTCATGCCGATCGACAGGCAAAGGTTCACCGAGATCTGCCGCAGGATGTTCCAGCCGTTGTCCGCGGTGAGAAACGTATCGGACAACAACGACATCGCGACGACCATGAGTACGAGCGCGATCAGTGACTGGGACTTTGCCAGC
>JBAUVS010000443.1:0-3553 GCA_049583345.1 Woeseiaceae bacterium | reverse complement strand
GCCTTCCTCGACTCGGTGCGCGACGAGTTCGGTCCGAAAGCGAAATTGCGCTTCCATCTCGCGCCGCCGCTGTTCGCGCGGGGCACGGATGCCCGCGGCAGGCCGCGCAAGTCGGCGTTCGGCGCCTGGATCCTGCCGGTGTTCCGGCTGCTGGCCGCGCTCAGGGGGCTGCGCGGGACGCGCCTCGATCCGTTCGGCTACACCGCGGAGCGCCGCATGGAGCGCCGCCTGATCGCCGGCTTCGAGGCGTTCGTCGACGAGGCACTCGAGGACCTCTCGGCCGGGACGATCGGGGATGTTTCGCGCCGCGCCGCGCTGTTCCTCGAGATTCGCGGTTTCGGCCCGGTCAAGGCCGCGGCGCTCGATACGGTTCGCGGACAACTCGGAGACCGTGCGATCATCGCCGAATGATACTGGACTACGCGTTCGACGCGACGCCGGACACCGGCACGACGATGCCCGTGGCGGACGGCATCCACTGGCTGCGCATGCCGCTGCCGCCGCCGTTCGGCAGCATCAACCTGTGGCTGCTCGAGGACGACGACGGCTGGGCCATCGTCGATACCGGCATCTTCAGCGACGCGAGCAAGACGGTCTGGCACGAGACGCTCGCCGGACTGCTGGCGGACAAACCGGTGCGGCGGGTCGTCGTGACGCACCTGCACCCCGATCACGTCGGTTGCGCCGGCTGGCTGGCGAGCGAACTCGACGTCGAGCTGTGGATGACCCGCGAGGAATACCTGCTGTGCCGCGTCCTGGTCGCGGACACCGGCCGCGACGCACCGGACGCCGGCGTGCGCTTCTACACGGGGGCGGGCTTCCCCGTCGAGGCGCTGTCACGCTACCGGGAGATGTTCGGCCTGTTCGGCCGTCACGTCGGGCCGCTGCCGGAATCCTACCGGCGGCTGCAGGCCGGCGACGTGCTGGCGATGGGCGGCCGGCGCTGGGAGGTGCTGATCGGCAACGGCCATTCGCCGGAGCACGCCTGCTTGTCCGATGCGCAGCGCAAGCTGTTCATCTCCGGCGACCAGCTGCTGCCGACGATCTCGTCCAACGTGAGCGTGTACCCGACCGAACCCCACGCGGATCCCCTGCGCGACTGGCTCGACTCGCTGGCGCGGCTGCGCGAGCACCTGCCGGCCGACGTGCTCGTGCTGCCCGCGCACGGCAGGCCGTTCCGCGGGGCGCACGCGCGTATCGAGGAACTGATCGCCGAACACACCGAGGGGCTGGCAGGCGTCATCGAGCTGTGTGCCGAGCGGCCGCGGCGCGCCCTCGATGTCTTCCCGGCACTGTTCAAGTCCGAGGTCACCGAACGGAACCTGATCATGGCCACCGGCGAGGCCGTGGCACACCTGAACTACCTCGTCGCGGACGGCGAGCTCGCAAAAACAGAGGACGCCGATGGCGTCCTCTGGTATACGCGCAGGTAACGGCGCTTACAGGCTGTGCCGTACGACCGCTGCGCGCCGGTCGTGCCGGCGGTCGATGCGATTGCCGCGCGCATCCAGGCGACGATCGGCGCGGTCGCCCCGCCGGTCCAGGCGCCTGTCGATGCGATTGCCCTTCCTGTCCAGCTGCCTGGCGCGCTTGTCGTGCCCGGCGGCCTCGGCACGGTCCGAACGCTGGTCGAGACGGTCGTCGATGCGATCGCCGCGTGCGTCGAGACGGTGGTCGATGCGATCGCCGCGCGCATCGAGACGATCCTCGATGCGGTCGCCGCGGTGGTCGATGCGATCCGCGACGCGGTCGGCCGTGTCGCCCGCCCAGGCGGCGCCGCTCACGAGGAGCAGGGTCGCACAGGCCAGAATTCCTTTTCGTACGTCCATGATCGGTCTCCCTTGTAGCCCTGAAATTCCGTAGTCAGGACTTACAACGAAGCCGCGCGCAGCGCGTTGACGCGGCGTGCACGGCAATCACGGACTTATTGTCAAACCGTCGGACTCAGCAATGCAGCAGCAGGATCGGCAGCTTCGCGGTGCGGACCAGGTATTCGGTCGTACCGCCGAAGATTTTCTCCCGCCAGCGGCTGCGGCTGTAGGCGCCGCCGATCAGCAGGTCGGCACCCGCTTCCTTCGCGGCCGCGACGAGTTCGGCTTCCACGTCCCGGCCGCGCGTGGTCTTGTGCGTCGAGTGGACGCCCCAGTTGCGCAGGTACGCGGCCAGGTGGGTCGCCTTCGGCCCCGCTTTGTCCTCCGGCCCGCAGGTGATGATCGTGACGTCCTCGGCCTCGCACAGCAGCGGCATCGCGGCCGTCACCGCGCGCGCGGCATCGGCGCTCTGGTTCCAGGCGATGCAGATGCGGCGGCCGATCGGCTTGTGCTTCGACTGCGGCAAAACGAGGACCGGGCGGCCCGATTCGACCAGGGCCGCGCGCAGGAACATGTCGGCCACGTTGCCGGACTTGCCCGGCCGCGAGACGACGATGAGATCCGTGACCGGGCCGAAGATCGCCATCAGCCGCTCGGGCGAGCCGACTTTCTCCAGCCAGACGGCCGTCTGCGCGATGCTGGAGCGGCGCGTGACCTTGAAGCCGTTTTTCTCCGCGACTGCGCGGAACAGCGTGCGTGCCGCCGCGGGCGCCGCCTTCGTGCTCTTCCTGCGCCAGTCGGCGTCGGCGAACTCGGGGGACAGCGTGACTTTCGAATAGCGGTGCGGGCGCATATGGCAGCCGGTGACGCTGGCGCCCAGCTTGCGGCCCAGATCGAAGGCCGTCTGCAGGGCCCGGGCGCACTCGGGGCGATCGGCGACGGGGACGAGGATGTCGCGCATGGGCACTCCTGTAACTGCTCGGCTACAGGATATCGTCTATCCGATCGGGCGAGAACTTCGCCGGCGCACTAATTGCGTAGGTAGTTTCCACTCACGGCAAGCGTGCCGTGCTTCAGGCTCTGCGTGTCCTCGTGGCCGTCGCACCAGGCGCGGAAGCGTTCGCCCGACATCGGCCGCGCGATGAAGTAGCCCTGCACGGCATCACAGCCCAGCTTGCGTACCGCCGCGTATTGTTCGGCCGTCTCGACGCCTTCGGCGACGATCGCCAGGTCCATGGCCTTGCCGAGCGCGATGATGGCCTGCACCACGCGCGCGTTGCCGGCCGAATCGGCAAGCCGGGCGATGAATGCGCGGTCGATCTTCAGGGTCTTCACCGGCAGTTCCGCCAGGTAGCTCAGCGACGAATACCCCGTACCGAAGTCGTCGATGTGTATGCCCACGCCGAGCGCCGACAGGTCGTTCAGGATCGGTCTTGCGATCGTCAGGTCCTCGAGCAGCGCCGTCTCGGTGAGTTCGAGGTTGAGCAGGTCGCGCTTTACGGAATTCTTTTTCATGATGCGCTTGACGAGGCTGACGAGATCGTCGTTGCGCAACTGGTGCGCCGACAGGTTGACGCTGATGGGCACGCTCCAGTCGGTCCCGGCCTGCCACGCGGCGAGATCGTTGCAGACGTCGTTCATGATCGTCTCGAACAGCAGGTCCGAGATGCCCATCTCCTCGCTGAGCGGCACGAAATCGTCGGGCATCACGACCGAACCGTCCGGACGGACCCAGCGCGCCA
>JBAUVS010000442.1:0-2045 GCA_049583345.1 Woeseiaceae bacterium | reverse complement strand
GGTCTCTCGATCGGGACCGTGTACGCTATTCGAACTCGGACGTCATATCAAGACCGGATGCTCCAGCGGCCGCCGTCCGAGTGGGCCACACCGTCCCCCTCCAGTTTCAACGCATGCGCCAGCAGCGAGCGTTCGGCCCAGCCGTGGAGCTTCGGGTCGACGTCACGGTAGACGTGCGCGACGAGTTGCCGCGTCGACAGGCCCGGATGTTCGGCCATCGCGGCGGCAACCGCTGCCTCGCGTTCGTAGCGATGCCTGACGAGCCGGTCGATCGCGCGCCGCGGATCCTCGATGAGATTGCCGTGGCCGGGCGCGATGGCCTGACACGCCAGCGCCCTGATCTTCGCCAGCGATGCGAGGTATTCACGCATGTCGCCGTCGGGCGGATCGATGACGACGGTCGATCCGTCGATCACGTGGTCCCCGGTAAACAGCCAGTCGAGCGCCGCATGCCGGAAGCAGAGGTGATTGGACGCATGACCCGGCGTATGCACGACGTCGACGCGGATGTCTCCGAATTCGAGCGCATCACCGTCGGCCGGTACCCGATCCGGCGCAAACGTCGTGTCCTGGTGTTCGCCGGGCGGCGCCGGCAGGCCCAGCAATTCCGCCCCGGTCTTTGCCGCGAGCGCTGCGGCGCCGGGCGAGTGATCCGGATGGGTGTGCGTGACGAGTATCCAGCGCACGCGCCCCGGCGCTTCGGCGACGATGCGATCGATGTGTTCCGCGATCGCCGGGCCGGGATCCAGGACGGCGACCTCGCCGGTACCGAGCAGGTAGGTATTCGTGCCCGGTCCCGTCATCAGGGACGGATTCGGCGCGACGAGGCGCCGTACCCCGGCTGCAAGCTGGACGGCGTCAGCCGCCATCGGCATCGGGGCTGCCGGCCTCGACGTAGTGCTTCAGCCTCGTGAGCTGTTCGCTGATCACACCGTCGACGGGCACAGCCAGCGTATCCAGGCCGCCCGGACGATAACCGCCGACGGCGTAGCTGAAGCGCACGCGTGTGCCCTGCCCCACGTCGAAGAACTCCCACACCAGGTTGCCGTTGACGCCGAGCAGGCCGAGGGGCCCGAGCCCCCCCGTGAGCCTGAGCATCACGCCGGGATTCACGAAGGTGACTGTCAGGTGCACGACGCTCGCGTGTGCGCCGATCGCCTCGCAGAAGCAGCCCTGTGCCACCGGCTCGATGCTCAGGTTTGCGGCGTCGCCGGAGATCGTGTGCTCGCTGTTCCACCAGTGGCCGATCTCGCCGACGGCCGCGGCCCAGACATCGGCGCGCGGGGCGGCGATGGTCACCTCGGTCGCCAGCGAGAAACCGTTGGGGCCGCTGTCCAGGACCTCGCCGCGCGCGGCCGTCGGCAATACGCCCAGCATGATGGAGGCGGCGAGAACGAGGTGTTTCATGGGGACTCCGGCAACGTCGGCAGGCATCGGGTCAAGCTTACCGCAGGCCGCCCGGAACGTCGCGCTCAGAGGAGTGTGACGGCGAGATAGATGGCCGCTACGATCACGATGGCGAAATAGACCTTTTTCCAGAGCGACATGTGCTTACTCAGTCCGGGTGCCGAAATGTGCATGAGTGTATTCTCGACGCACCAGGATGAATGCAGACTGAACGCGAATATGGATGAAGACCTGCGTGTCGTGTTCGAGAGCCGCGACCGGCGCGCCTGCACCGATCGGGCGCTCGTACTCGCATCCCTCGAAATACCCCACGAACTCGTCTCCGACGCCAGTTCCTCGGCATTGCTCGTGCCGGCGCACGACGCCCCGCGCGCCGTCGAGCAGCTCCGCCTCTACGACCATGAGAACCCGCCGCGCAAGCCGCGGCGGACAGTCGCGATCGAGTATCATCATGCGGTACCCGGCGTCGTCGGCTACGCGCTCGTGCTCTGCCTCGTCGCGTGGCTGGCCGGCGCATCTTTCCTTGGCAAGGACTGGCTCGCGGCAGGCCGCATCGACGGCGAACTGCTGCGGGACGGCGAATGGTGGCGCACGATCACCGCGCTGACCCTGCACGCGGATTTCAGCCACCTCGCCGG
>JBAUVS010000441.1:0-19766 GCA_049583345.1 Woeseiaceae bacterium | reverse complement strand
CCGCTACGCTCGCGTCGCCGAGCTCGTCCCCGCCCGCCGCGGCCCGCAGGCGCTCGAGGGCCTGGCTCTCGTTCATGGCCTCGCCGCGATAGCAGGTGGCAAGCACCGACTTGCCCTGCAGGGGCAGATGGCGCGTCCAGCCGGCGGCGTGCGCCTCGGCGTGGCTGTAGGGCGGCGGCGGTACCCGGGTCTCCACGGTGGTCGACACGACACGGTCGCAGGGCAGCCAGTCCGACCAGTCCCGCCAAACGGCGCCGTCACGCGCGAGCCGTGCGTGGGCACCGCTGCAATCGAGGAACAGTTCGCCGTCGATGCGTTGCTGGTCCGCGGCGATCAACGCAAGCAAGGTGCCGTCATCGGCGCGTTCTGCGTGCGAGTAGCGTCCCGCGATTCGCCCGACGCCCGCCGCCTCGGCGCGAGCGCGCATCGAGGCAGCGAGCTTGCGGCAATCGAGGTGCAGGCCGTAGCGACAGGTCGACAACACGCTGCCCGCATTCTTGTCGGCACGGGCGAAACGCCCGGCCTGGGCGGCCAGCGCTGCCAGCGAGTAGTTCGCGAAGCGGAGTGCCAGGCCGTTCCTTCGGAGTCGCATGACGACGTGCTGGAACGCGAGCGGACCAAAGCTCGCGCCGATCGAACCGAAAGGATGGAACCAGGCAGCGTCCGTGCCGGACCAGCCGCTCAGTGCAATGCCGAGCGAGAAAGCGCCGCCGCAGGCGGCGATGAGCCGATCCTCGTCGAGATCGACCGAGACCCGGCCCGTGTCTTCCTCCGGCAGGGTTGCATCGGCGATTCCGGCCGGCGTCGCATCGTCGCCGAGCGTGCCGTCGTCGAGTACCGAGACCACATACAAGTCACGCGGAAGGGCTTCGCCGAGCGCGGCCGCCGACATCCAGGCCGACAGGCCGCTGCCGAGAATAACGATGCGATTCAGGTGTGGCGGCGCCACCCCCATCACGGCGCCCTCACTCGGCCGCGCCGCGAAAATCCGCGCCGATACTCTGCAGGAAGTCGGCGTGCAGCGGCATCTGTCGTACCGCTGCAGCGTATTCGCCACGGATGTCCTCGAGTCGTTGCGCGAGGGCTTCGGCAGGCATGCGGTCGCACAGCGGATCGTATTGTTGCGGCATTACATTCTGCCCGAAATACACGGCCAGCCAGCTGGCGTCGAGGAACATGCCCTCGCGGTAGTGGGGCACGATACCCCGCTCGCGGAACAGCTCCAGGCGGTAGGCGAGCGAATCCGGGACACACATGTTTCGGCAGTAATCCCAGAACGCGCTGTCGGCGCGGGTCGTGGCGTGGTAGTGCAGGATCAGGAAATCCCTGATGCGCTCGTACTCGAGCGCCATCACCCGGTTGAATTCCGCCTCGTTCATCGGCTCGCGTTCGCGGCCCGGGAACAGATCGAGGAGATAGCCGATGGCGAGCTGGATCAGATGGATGCTCGTCGATTCGAGAGGTTCGAGGAAGCCCGCCGCGAGGCCGATCGAGACGACATTGCCCGACCACTGTTTGCGCCGCTTGCCGGCGGTGAAACGCAGCTGCCTCGGCTCCGCGAGCGGCGGCGATTCGAGCTGTCCGATGAACGCGGCCAGCGCCGTCTCGTCGCTGGTGAATGCGCTCGAATACACGTGACCGTTGCCGACGCGGTGCTGCAGCGGGATACGCCAGAACCAGCCGGCGTCGTGCGCTGTCGCACGGGTGTATGGCGTCAATGGTCCCGCCATGTCGCAGGGCGCGGCCCAGGCGCGGTCGCAGGGTAGCCACTCGGTCCACTCCTCGTAGCCGGCACCCAGGGTCTCTTCGATGAGCAGGCCGCGGAAACCGGAACAGTCGACGAAGAAATCCGCAGCAAGCACCTCACCGTTCTCAAGCGTCACCGATTCAATGTCGCCGCGCTCGGCGTGCCGGGCGACCTTGACGATCCTGCCCTCGCTGCGCCTGACGCCACGGGCTTCGGCAAAACTCCGCAAGTAGGCCGCGTAGAGCGAAGCATCGAACTGGTAAGCATAAGAGAAAGTCGAAAGCGTCGAGGACGGATCGTCGTCCGGGCGCGCGAAGCGTCCGTTGTGTGCCGCGAGTATCGGCAGCGAAAAGTCCTGGATCGACCCGATGTGGCAGGCGAGACGGGCACGAAGCCAGTGCTGGTGGAACGGGATCCCGGCGAGGTCCTGCCCGAAAGCACCGAACGGATGGATATAGGCGTCGCCGATCCGGCCCCAGTTTCGGAACTCGATGCCGAGCTTGAACGTTGCCCGGGTGCGCGCCATGAAATCGGCCTCATCGAAGCCCAGCTTGGTATTGAAGAAGCGGATGTGCGGCACCGTGGCCTCGCCGACACCGACTGTCCCTATCTGTTCGGATTCGACCAGACGGATTTCGACCAGCCGCTGTGGCAGCAGACGCGCCAGCGCCGCGGCGGTCATCCAGCCGGCCGTGCCACCGCCAACGATCAGCGTGCGCATCGGCTTGTTATCTGCTGCCGTCAATCCGCGACCTGGTGGGAGGCATGGGTTACGGGCGGCTCCGGCAATGCAATGTAAACGTTATCATTTTTCTTGACTTTGCAAAGCCTCACCGTATTATAAACCAAGTACGGGTGGGGGATAATCCGTACATATAACAACCTACAAGATAGCGCAAACAGCATCCAGGGGGACATGGCATGCGAGAGCCGACACCAAATATATCTTTTCGTCGCACCAAGCTTGCCGCCGCCATTCGCGCCAGCCTGCCGCTCATTGCGGTCGGCGCCGTCGCCATCGACGCGCCGGCGCAGGCGCAGGAATCGGCGGGCACGTCGGTGGCCCCGGCCGAGGGCCCGATGGAAGAAGTCGTCGTCCGGGGCGTGCGCGCCAGCCTGATCAGCGCCCAGGATCTCAAGGAGAACTCCAAGGTCATCGTCGATTCGGTGACCGCCGAGGACATCGGGGCGCTGCCGGATCGTTCGGTCACCGAAACGCTGCAGCGCATACCGGGCGTGTCGATCAATCGCTTCGCGGCGGGCCGCGACCCCGATCATTTCTCGGTCGAGGGCAGTGGCGTCGTCGTGCGCGGCCTCACTTACGTGCGCAGCGAAGTCAACAGCCGGGACGCGTTCACGGCCAATAACGGCCGCGGTCTCAGTTTCGCCGACGTGCCGCCGGAGTTGCTGGCCGGCGTCGATGTATTCAAGAGCCCGTCGGCCAATCGAATCGAAGGCGGCATTGCGGGTACCGTCAACCTGCGCACGCGCAAGCCCTTCGATACCACCAACAGCGTCTTCGCATTCTCGGCCGAGGGTAACTACGGCGATTTCATCGATGACAGTTCACCCACGGTGTCGGCACTCGGCAGCTACCGCTGGGACACCGATGCGGGCGAATTCGGCATCCTGGCGAGCGCAGTCTATTCGGAAATCCTGTCTCGTGCCGACAAGTTCCAGATCTCGAACTTTGCCGAGCGGACCCTGTACTCGTCCGGCGACGTGATCGATACAGGCGGCGGCGAAACGCCGGTCCAGCAGGTCTATTTCCCGCGCGGCGCGGTGATTGGCACGCAGGATTTCGACCGCGAGCGGCGCGGTTTCTCCACCGCCTTGCAGTGGCGCAACCCCGACAAGACCGTCCAGGCGACCTTCCAGTTCCTGCGCTCGGATTCCCGGGAAGCCTGGACCGAACACACGATGGAGATCGCCACCGACGTTGTCCGGGACCAGGGCGATTCTCGCGCCGTGCCGGGCACCACATTCGAGTTCGACAATCGGGGCCGTTTCGAGAGCGGATATATCACGTCGCCAACCGGCTGGCGTGACGATCAGTGGAGCGGCGACCCGCGCACGCCGGCATACGGCCTGCAAAGTAACATCATCATGCGCCAGGTCGACCAGAAGTTCGTGACCGACGACTACAGCCTGAATCTGGTTTTTGACCTCAACGACGACTGGGCGATGAAGTTTGACTACCAGCACGTCGATTCCAATGTCGACAACCTGGATGCGGGACTCTGGGGCACCACTTTCCAGGATGCGTCAATGCAACTGCATGGCAGCGGCGTGCCCACGGTGCAATTCACGGAACCGCAGATCGTTTGTAACGGCCCGCCGGCAAACGATTGCCCCACGTACTTCAAGCCACCCAACGACAATTACCTGGATCCGCACAACGAGTTTTGGCGATCCGCGATGGATCATATCGAGGCGAGCGAGGGCACGTCTGACGCGTTCCAGCTCGACTTCGAGAAGACCATCTCCGAGGGCGCGCTGACATCGTTGAGCTTCGGTTACCGGTACGCCGACCGCGACCAGACAGCCCGTTTCTCGACCTATAACTGGGGCTCGCTCAGCGAGATCTGGGGATCCGGCGGCCCGGTCTGGCTCGACAACCCGGCGGTGCAGGGTGGCTACGAGCCGTTCTACTTCGACAACTTCTTCGACGGCAAAACGAAGAACCCGCTCGCGGGTCAGGGGCGCCTGTTCTACTCCGGCAGTCCCGCCCAGCACTACGACGACTATGTCCAATATGCCAAGGATTATGCGGCGTTGTGGCCCAGCAGTGACTGGGGGCCGCTCGCAGAGCGGTCAGGCGTCGTCGCAGGTACGCCGTTCCTGCCCGGCGAGATCAATCCCGTTCTGGAGACCAACAACGCGGCTTATTTCATGGTCGAATTCGACAAATCGCTCAGTAACGGCTGGGCATTGTCGGGCAACGTCGGTGTGCGCTACACGAAGACGAACCGCGATGCCAGCGGCTACCAGTCGTTCACGGTTCCCAGTACTGATAACCCCTACCCGAGCGAGGCCGACTGCGCGATCCCGCCCGACCCGGGTCAGCAGCCCACGCCGTGGTGTAGCCTGCCGGTAAGCGTGCGGGACGAGGCGCGTGCCTTCTCGAACGGCGCCTTGACGCAGTTCAAGACGCACCTCGATTACGATTTCTGGCTGCCGAGTATCAATCTGAAGCTGCTGGTCGCCGACGGCGTGCAGTTCCGCTTCGGCTACTTCAAGGGTGTGGCGCCGCCCGACTTCGGCCTGACGCGCGCGTATTACAGCGTGCCCCGCCTGTCGACGCTGCAGGAAGACATCGACGCCGGTAACGGCCGCCCGATCGCGCGCTTCAACGCCGGCAATCCGTACCTCTTGCCCGTGCAGGCAAACAACTACGACCTCACGGCGGAGTGGTATTTCTCTGATGTCGGGTCGCTCACGCTTGCCCTGTTTTACAAGGAGCTTAAGGACATCCGCACCAACAGCGTGCAGCGCGTTCCGCTGACCAACAACGGCGCGACCTTCGATGCGATCGTTACGACCGCGATCAACTCGCCGGAGACGGGCAAGATCAAGGGCTTCGAACTCGCCTACCAGCAGACTTACGACAATCTGCCGGGCTGGCTCGGCGGATTCGGGCTGCAGGCGAACTACACCTACGTCAGTTCATCGAACGTCCCGCAGAGCACGCTGTCGGAGACCGACCCCGATGTCGCCGCCGGCAACCAGTCGACGGTGCCGGTCGAGGACCTGCCGCTGGAGGGCCTGTCGAAGCACACCGTCAACCTCACGCCTTTCTACGAGCACGGACCTTTCGAAGCACGTCTCGCGTACTCCTGGCGCAGCGAATTCCTGCTGACGATCAGGGACGTGATCGTGCCCTTCCAGCCGATCTACAATGAGGCAACGGGTCAACTCGACGCGTCGATGTTCTACTCGTTCAGCGACAACTGGAAGGTGGGTCTGCAGGCCGTCAACCTTACGCACGAGACGATACAGACCTCGGCGGTCGTCAACGACGCCCTGCTACAGGCACCCCGGAGCTGGTACATCAGCGACACCCGCTACAGCCTGATCCTTCGGGGTCATTTCTAATCCGGACCTTGTCCAGGCACGGACAGGACGCCGCCGGCCCGCGAGGGTCCGCGGCGTTCGCCGTTTTGGTGGTGGTGATCGCGATGGGCCAGGCAGCCGCTGCACAGGGACTCGAGGATTTCCAGGCGCATGGCGACGTAGGTGCGGTGAAGACCGCCGGTAGCGTCACCCGGGACGCCGAGACCGGCGCGTATACACTCAGCGGGTCAGGGACCAACATGTGGGCGGGTTCGGACGAGTTCTTCTTCGTCTGGAAGAAGATGCGCGGCGACCTGATCCTGTCCGCGGATGCGGAATTCCCGGGCGAAGGCGTCGAGCCGCACCGCAAGCTCGGCTGGATGATCCGCGCCAGCCTCGACTCGGACTCGCCCTACGTCGATATCGCGCGACACGGCGACGGCCTGACGTCGCTGCAGTTCCGCCGCGACAAGGGCGCCGATACCGAGCAGGTCGTGTCGGAGATAACCGCCGCGGACGTGCTGCAACTCGAGCGGCGCGGGGGGCGCTACGTCATGTCGGTCGCGAGGCGCGGCGACACGTTCGAGACCGCGGAGCTGACCGACATCGAGTTGCCCGACGAGGTCTATGTCGGCCTCTTCATCTGTGCGCACAATCCGGACGTCGTCGAGACCGGCCGCTTCACGAACGTCCGCATCACGGTCCCGGCGCCGGAGGACTTCACGCCCTACCGCGACTATTACGGCAGCCGGCTCGAGATCATGGACGTCGACACGGGTCTGCGCCGCGTCGTGCACACCGAGACGGACTCGCTGCAGGCACCGAACTGGACGCGCGACGGCAAGGCGCTGATCTACAATCGCAACGGGGCGCTGTATCGTTTCGACATCGCGACAGGCGCCGTGTCGAAGATCGATACCGGCTTCGCCACCGACAACAACAACGATCACGTGATCTCGTTCGACGGCTCCCAGCTTGCGATCAGTGACCAGTCCGACGGACACGGTGGTGTCTCCCAGGTCTTCACGCTACCGATCGGGGGCGGCGTGCCGAAGCTCGTCACGAAGCAGGGCCCGTCGTATTTCCACGGCTGGTCGCCCGACGGGCGCTGGCTTGTCTACACGGGCGGCCGGGACGGCGCCTGGGACATCTACAAGATTCGCTCAAGCGGCAGCGGCGAGGAGATCCGCCTGACCGACAACGAGGCGCTGGACGACGGTCCCGAATTCTCTCCCGACGGCGCGTGGATCTACTTCAATTCGACGCGCGGCGGCACGATGGACATCTGGCGCATGCGCCCCGACGGATCGGACCAGGAGCGTGTGACGAGCGACGAGTACAACGACTGGTTCCCCCACGTCTCTCCGGACGGGACCCGCCTCGTCTACCTGGCCTACCTGCCCGACGTCGCGCCCGCCGAACATCCGTGGTACCGCCACGTATACCTGATGCTGCGGCCGGTCGCCGGCGGCGAGTCGCGGGTGATCGCGAACGTCTACGGCGGCCAGGGCACGATCAACGTGCCGTCCTGGTCACCGGACGGCAGGCGGATCGCGTTCGTCTCGAACACGGTGTTCCAGGGCGACGATATCGAATAACGCGGGCTTGGGCCGGTTGTCGCGATCGAACAGCAGCGGGTAGTCGGTCCGGCCCTGCATCGGCCAGTCGTTCTTCCAGCTCTGCGCGTCGTTGACGCCCCAGAAGGTGACCCGTGATACCGCGTCGCGGTGCGCGAGGAAGATCGAAAACAGGTCGACGTAACGCTGGCCCAGTTGCCGTTCGACGCTCACCGGCAGGCCGTCGGTGTACGGATCGAATCGCCTATCGTGACGGAATCTGCCGTCCACGCGCACGGCACCGCCGGCCTCGGTCGGGTTGGGCAGCACCGAGACGTCGAGCTCGGTGATCATCACGTCGAAACCGGCCTTCGAGAAGGCGACGATCGAGTCCTCGACGTCTTGCAGATTCGCCGGCGCGTCGAGCCGGTAATGCGCCTGCATGCCGATGCCGTGCACCGGGATGCCCTTCCTGCGCAGACCATCGAGCAGCCGTATCGCACCGTCCCGCTTGGCCGGCAGGTACAGATCGAAGTCGTTGTAGTTCAAAAAGGCATCGGGGTCGGCCGCGTGGGCGAATTCGAAGGCCTTCGCGACGTAGTCGTCGCCGATGATGCGGCGCCAGCGGTTGTCGCGCAGCTCGCCGTCCGCATCGAGGGCCTCGTTGACGACGTCCCAGGATGCCACCTGGCCGCGGTAGCGTCCGACGACCGTCTCGATGTGCGAGCGCATGCGCGCCAGCAACAGTTCGCGGCTCGCCGGCCGGCCCGATGCGTCCCGGAAGACCCAGCCGGGCGTCTGCTTGTGCCAGACCAGCGTGTGCCCCGCGACGTGGATGCCGTGCGACGTTGCGAAGGCGGTCAGCCGGTCGGCGTAGTCGAAGACGTAACGGTCCTCGTCGGGATGGATACGTTCCCACTTCATTGCATTCTCGGCCGTGAGCGCGCTGAAGTGCTTCGCGAGGAACTCGGGCGACGCCGGGTCCAGGCCCATGATCTGTCCGGCATCGAGCGCCGCACCGATCAGGAAATCGTCCGCGAACACGTCACGCAGCGCGGGCGCGTCGTCGGCGAATGCGGCGCCGGCGGCGACACAAGCGACGGTGATGTATATCGGTACGGTTCTTCGCATGTCTTTCGTAGCGGCGCTTGCCGCCGCGACCGCTTCGGCTAGTATAATCTGCGAGTATTGTGACACGTCGTGCGTTCCGCCTCCTGTTGTTGCTCCTGCCCGCCACCGCCGGGGCGGCACCGATGGGCTCGTTCCTCGCACGCTATTCCGAGTTGCGGACGGAACGCGTCGATGTCGAGGGGGGCAGCGCATACGTGCTCCGCGATATCGCCAGGGGCGAGACCCTCGATCTCGCCGAGATCGCAATCGATGCCCGGACCATCGAGGCAGGCGCCGCCGCGCCGCCGCGCGTGGCGCCCGACGAGTACGAGGAACTGATGATCGTCAAGAGCGGCACGCTCGCCGTGCGGGTCGATCGCCGCAAGGCCGTCGTGCTGGGGCCGGGCAGCGTCGTCGTCAGCGGGCCCGGCGAACAGCGCGGGTTCGAGAACGTCGGCAATCTGCCGGCGACCTATTATCTCTTTACGTACCGCACGCGGCAGCCGGCGGATCCGCGGCGCGAGGCCGAGGCCGGCGGTCCGATCGTCGTCGACTGGAACAAGGTCGACTACGTCCCCTCCGATATCGGCGGGCGGCGGCAGATGTTCGATCGCGCCACCGCGATGTTCGACAATTTCGAGATGCATGTTTCCACGCTGAACGAGGGCCTGACGAACCACCCGGCGCATACGCACCGGGCCGAGGAATTCGTGCTGGTCATCGACGGCGAGGTGCAGATGCAGGTGGGCGACGATACCGTCCACGCGCAGGCCGGCGACCTGATCTTCCTGCAGTCGATGATCCCGCATTCGCTCGACAACGTCGGCAAGGGCCCGACGACGTATTACGCTTTCCAGTACCGCCCATGAGAAGCCGGGGCCTTGCAGCGTGCATCGCCCTGGGCTCGCTGGCCTTCGCCACCGTTCGGGCAGACACGACGATCGCGACGATCCGTGTCGATGGCCTCCTCGACTCCCCGTACGAAGTGCCGGTCGATGTGTCGCTGGACGGCATTACGGCACTGCCGCCGGAGCGCCTCGCGCTGTTCCGGATCGACGGCGGACACGCCGAAGCCGTGCCGATGCAGGTGAGCGGTTCGCCGCGGCGCATGACCTGGCTGGCAGGACCGGGCGACGGCGGCCCGGCACCGGTGCATTACGAATTGCGCGAGACTGCCGGCGGCCATTCGTTCGAAGCGCTGAACCGAAACCGCGCCGACGGCCTGCTGACGATCGCGTTCGCCTCGCAGCCGCTGCTCGGCTATCAGTACGGTTTCATGCCGGCGCCGCCGGGCGTCGATCCCGCCTTCGGGCGCAGCGGCTTCATCCATCCGCTGTACTCGCCGCGGGGCCGGGTGCTCACCCGGATTCAGCCGCCGGATCATTTTCACCACTACGGCATCTGGGACCCGTGGACGCACCTCGAGTACGACGGCGCGGAATACGATCTGTGGAATCTCGGTGACAAGAAGGGCACGGTACGCTTCGAGCGTTTCGTGTCGGAGACTTCGGGTCCGGTGTACGGCGAATTCACGGCGGAGCAGCAGCACGTCGCGAACACGGCGGACGGCCCCACCGTAATCATGGACGAGCGGCAGACGATCCGGGTGTACCGCCCCGAGGGCGACTATTACCTCTTCGACATGAGCATCGACCTCGGCGCCGCCACCGACAAGCCCGTGACGCTGCTGGAATATCGCTACGGCGGCTTCGGCTGGCGGGCGACGGCTGCCTGGGACAAGGACAACAGCGAAGTACTGACTTCCGAAGGACGCGACCGCCGCGACGCCGACAACACGACAGGGCGCTGGTTCTACGTGCAGGGCGCCGTGGACGACGGCTACGCGGGTGCCGTCGTCATGTCGCATCCGGACAATTTCAATCACCCCGAGCCGATGCGCATCTGGCCGATCCCGGACGAGGGTCGCGGCGACGTGTTCGCGAGTTTCTCGCCGACCAGGGACACGGACTGGCGCATCGAGCCCGGCCAACGCTACGTACGGGTGTATCGATTCCTGGTCTACGACGGTCACATGACGGCGCCGGGTGCCGAGTCCGCGTGGCAGAACTTCGCGCACAAACCCGGTGTCACGATCGAAGCACCACGGGAGGAGTGAGACGCATGAAAGACGACAGACCTGCCGACGGCAAACGGCGCGAGTTCCTGAAACGCTCCCTCGGCGCCGGCGCCGGCGTGGTGGCCGCCGGTTCGTTCCCGATGATCGTGCCGTCCACGGTATTCGGCAAGACGGCGCCTTCGAATCGCATCAACGTCGGCGCGATCGGCACGGGGCGCATCTCCCGCATCCACGATATCCCGGAGACGCTGAAGTTCGACACGGCACGCATCATGGCCGTCTGCGACCTGGACCGCCGCCGCGCCGCCGACGCCGAGATCCTGGTGAACGCCTTGTACGAGAAGCAGACGGGCAAGCCCTGGTATGGCGTGCGCGTGTACACGGACTATCGCGAACTGCTCGAAAATCCCGACATCGATGCCGTGCTCGTCAGCGTGCCGGACCACTGGCATGCGCCGATCGGCGTGCATGCCGTCCAGGCGGGCAAGGACGTCTACCTGCAGAAGCCGGCTTCCCTGACGATCGCCGAAGGCCGCATCCTCAGCGACACGGTGAAGAGATCGGATCGTATCCTGCAGATCGGCAGCCAGCAGCGATCGTGGGCCCAGTTCCGCATCGCGTGCGAGCTGGTCCGCAACGGTCTCATCGGAGACCTGACCGAAGTCCGTATCGGCCTGCCCGCCGACCCGCCGGGAGGCGACCAGACGCAGATGCCGGTACCGGACAACCTCGACTACGACATGTGGCTGGGCAGCACGCCCGAGGCGTATTACACGCAAGACCGCGTGCATCCGCAGCACGACTTCAGTCGACCCGGCTGGCTGCGCTGCGAACAATTCGGCGCCGGCATGATCACCGGCTGGGGCGCGCACCATATCGACACGGCGCACTGGGGCATGGACACCGAGTACACGGGGCCGATCGAGATCTGGGGTCACGCCGAGTTCCCGACCTCCGGGCTCTGGGACGTGCACGGCCCGTTCCGGACCGAGGCCAACTACGCCAACGGCGTGCACATGGTCGTCAGCAACGATTTCGACAACGGTATCCGCTTCGAGGGCACGGATGGCTGGATCTTCGTCACCCGCGGCGATCTCAAAGTCACGGATTCCGACCCGGTGCCGGACGACAACGGCGTCGTGCCGCTCGTCGCCAGCGATCCCGCGATCCTGCGTTCCGATCCCGCGACGCACAAGATCCGCCTGCCCGTCAGCGACGACCATCACGGTAACTGGCTGCAGTCCATCCGCACCCGCGAACAGCCGATCGCGCCGATCGAGGTCGGGCACCGTGCCTGCTCCGCCTGCCTGTTGCATCACATGGCGATGAAGGTCGACCGGACGCTGCACTGGAATCCGGACATCGAGCGCTTCGTCGACGATCCTGAGGCCGACACGTGGCTGTCGCGACCCCAGCGCGAGCCGTGGGTGATCTAGTGCGCCGCGCCGTCCTGCTCGGCGCCGTGCTGTTCTCGTTCACCGCCATGCGCGGCGCCGCGGCGGGCGAAACGGCGCCCATGCACCGGCTGATCACGCTCGACCCGGGGCACTTCCACGCCGCGCTGGTGCAGAAGAGCATGTACCCGAACGTCGATGCACTGGTGCACGTGTACGCGCCGGACGGGCCGGATGTGGACCTCCACCTCGCGCGTATCGAGGCGTTCAACACGCGCGCCGATGCCCCGACGCACTGGGAGTCCGTGGTCTATCGAGGCGACGACTTCCTGGAGAAGATGGTCGCGGACCGGGCCGGCGACATCGTCGTGATCTCGGGCAACAACGCGCGCAAGACGGACTATATCCTGAGCTCCATCGAAGCCGGGTTCAACGTATACGCGGACAAGCCGATGGCGATCACGCCGGCGGAATTCGGCACGCTCGAGCAGGCCGCGGCAATTGCGACGGCGCACCACCTGCTGCTGCTGGACATCATGACCGAGCGCTACGAGATCACGACCGTGCTGCAGCGGGCGATCTCCCGCATCCCGGCCGTGTACGGCGAGCAGCTGGCCGGCAGCGCCGACGAACCCGCGCTGGTCCAGGCGAGTGTGCACCATTTCCACAAGACCGTGGCCGGTCGCAGCTTGACGCGGCCGGCATGGTTCTTCGACGAGGCACAGGAAGGCGGCGGCCTCGTCGACGTGATGACGCATCTCGTCGACCTCGTGCAATGGGAGTGTTTCCCCGGCGAGACGATCGATTACAAGCGGGACATCGAGCTCGGCTCGTCCAGCCGCTGGGCGACGCCATTGACGCACGAGCAGTTCCGCGACGTGACCGGTCTCGACGCGCTGCCCGACTTCCTCACCCGGAACGTCCGCGACGGCGTGCTGCAGGTGTTCGCGAACGGCGAGATCGGCTACCGGATCCGGGGCATCTACGCGCGCACCCGCGCCGAATGGGCCTGGGAAGCGCCGGGGGGCGGCGGCGACACGCACTATTCGGAGATGCGCGGCAGCCGCGCGAAGCTCGTGATCCGGCAGGGCGAGGCGCAGGGCGACGTGCCCGAACTCTACCTTGAGCCGAACGCGCCCGGCGCATTCGACCTGGATGCGCTCGAGGCTGCCCTGGCGCCCGTACTCGCAAAATATCCGGGCGTCGGT
This sequence comes from Woeseiaceae bacterium, assembly GCA_049583345.1. Taxonomy (GTDB): domain Bacteria; phylum Pseudomonadota; class Gammaproteobacteria; order Steroidobacterales; family Woeseiaceae; genus UBA1847. The sequence continues at coordinate 6,621 of JBAUVS010000441.1, read as the reverse complement.
ATCCGTCCCGCGGGCGACGGTTTCCGGGTCGACATCCCGGAGTCGTATCGCGTGGGTCACGAGGCGCATTTCGCACAGGTGACCGAGGCCTACCTGCGCTACCTCGATGAGGGCGGCCTGCCCGAGGAGGAGCTGCCGAACTTGCTCGCCAAGTACTACGTCACGACGGGTGCGCTGGCGTCTGCGACGACGCGCTGAGGTTTCAACCCGCGTCGTTCGCCACGGCGCTCTGCCAGCAGGCATCCAGCAGCGTCTGCGTCCGTTCGCTCGCGCGGACGCTCGCCTCGAATCGTGCCGCGTCGCCGACCATCGTGCCGAAGTCTTCGAACATCAGGGCGGCCGCCGGCTTGTCGGCCGGCACGTCGAAGCCTTGGGAATTGCCGCCGCCGAAGGCGCCGACGAGATAGTCGTAGTGTGCCGGCTTGTCCGGATGATTGTGCACGAAGTCGTCGAACTTGATGGCGCCGCCCGCGCCGGCGATCCGGACGTCCTGCAGCAGGGCGCCCGACTCGAATCCGCAGTTCCAGGTCGTCGACGAGCCGTCGCTGAACGCAATGACACCGCAGCCGCTGATGGCCGCATGCGTGGTCTCGTGACGGCGCAGGTACGCGCTGACGGCCGCGATCTCGGCATCCGGGGCGAGGAATTCGACGGCGGCGCGCATGTTGTACCAGCCCGCGTCGCCGATGGCGCCCAGCGGTTCCTGATCGGGCCGGTAGCGGATGTTTTTGGCATCGGTCAGTCCGAATTCGAACGCCGTATCCAGCGAACGCGCCCAGCCGACCCTGTCGGCGGTCGTGGCGCGGATCCGTGAAGTGCGGGGATGATGTACGAAATGCGTGCCGTCCATGAAACCCACGCCGTTGTCGCGGCACGCTGCCGTGATCCGTTGCAGGGACGCCAGGTTTGCGAACGGTTTCTCGCCGAGCACATGCTTGCCGGCGCGTGCGGCGGCGACACAGATCTCCTCCCGCACGAAGGTCGGTGTCGCGACATAGATCGCATCCACCCCGTCGAACGCCAGCATGTCCCGCCAGTCGTCGAACGTATTCCTGATGTCGTGTTGAGCGGCGAACTCCTTCGCCGTCTCCAGGTGCCGGCTCGATACGGCAGACAGTTCGGCGCCGTCGGCGAGCTGAATCATCGGCGCCATGGAATTTGCGATACCGCCGGTGCCGACCACGCCCCAGCGCAGCGTCGCGGGGCCGGCGGCGCGGGCCGATCCCGAGGCTCCGCCCAGCACGCCGCCCAGCGTGGATGCGATCGCGCCGGCGCCGGCGGCGCTCAGTATTCGGCGCCGCCCGAGGTCTACCGCGCGGATCCCGGCATCGTCGTTCTCGTTCTTCGTCATGGCGTACTCCGCTCGTTGTCCGATGGGTGGGAGCGACAAGTCTATAGTGCCGGGGACCCGACTTTAAGGGCCGCCGCCGAGCAATTCCGTCGCGAGCCACAGCACGGGTGCCTGGCCATGGAAGTCGCCGGCCACGCGCGGGCGGTCGAGGTAGTACTGGAGGTCATCCTTCTTGCCGGTGCCGATACAGACGTCGCCGACGTTGCCGTCCGCGTCGATGAGCGCCGTGAGACCCCGCCAGGCGGCGTCGACGGCGGGGCGGTATTGCGCGGCGGGCAACAGCTCATGGTCGATTCCCACGGCCATGGCGTAGGCGATCATTGCCGTGCCGGAGCTCTCCCCCCAGGCCGAATCGAGGTCGATGACCTGCCGCCACAGGCCGGCGTCGTTCTGGTAAGCGAGCAGCGCCTGCATCATTTTCCGGTAGCTTGCCAGGATCACCGGACGATCGGACTGCTGCACCGGCAGCGAAGCCAGCACCTCGGCCATCGCCGCGGCGACCCAGCCATTGCCGCGGCCCCAGAATATCGGCGCATCGGGGCTGTGATAGAAGAGTCCGTTGTCCTGCTGCAGCTTCGGCAGGTACGCGGCGAGCTGGCGGGCGGCGCGGTCGGCGTAGACCGACCGGCGACTCGCGCGATACGCCTGGATCTGCAGCATGCCGACCATGTAGAGATCGTCGATCCAGAACCGCGACTCGCCCGTCAGACCGTCGTCGCGCGGCGACGCCCACTGCCGGTCCGCGAACGTGAGCCCCTGCTGCAGGAAGCGTTGGTCCTGCGTATCGATGGCGATCTGCAGCGGCACGATGCCGACGACGCTCAGGTCCACGTGTGCGCGGCGGCTGACGAGACCGCCGTCGTCGTCGAGCAGCGGCCGATAACGGGTGACGAGGCGATCACGCAACGCGTCGTCGCCGGTGACCCGCGCGAAGCGGAGCGCGCCGACGGCCGTGGCGGCCTCCGAGTAGTGCAGCGCCTCGTCGCCGTAGCGCATGTAATCGCGTGCGAGCAGGTTTCGTGACAGGCGTTCGCCGACGGTGTGCGGTGTCAGGGGTGCCGGTTCGGCCGCCGCGCCGACGTTGCACAGGAAGAGGCTTGCTGCGAACAGTGCGAGCGCGGATTTCTTGGCCATCAATCCAGGTCCTCCTCTTCCAGGAGGCGGATCGACTCCAGCATCGCCCGCCCGTTGTGATAAGGACCCTTCCAGAAGCCGGCCAGGTAGTGGCCGGCGCCCACGCGCGGCTCCGGCGGGACGGACCAGAGCCACTCTCCGGCCCGCGCGTCGACGAGCGTGCCGCGGACGAATCGCCAAATGCCGTCGGCGGCCTGCCGAAAGCGTGTCTCGCCCGTCTGGCGGGCTGCGTGCAGGAAGCCGACGAGCGCCTCGGCCTGCACCCACCAGACGGCGGTCTCGTCCCGGCGCCCGCTCGCCGGGTCGTAGCCCTGGCAGAGCTGGCCCCCGGAGCCGATGCCCTCTTCGAGGCAGATCGCTGCCAGCCGCGATGCGATGGGGCACAGCCGGCCGGCGAGCGCGTCGTCGCCGAGCGCCTCGACGGCGTCACTGAGCAACCAGCTCGCCTCGATGTCGTGACCGAAAGAAAATCCGTCTGAAAGCCTGTGCCATTCTGCATCGAAATAGAGTCCGAGATGGCCGTCGTCGGCGACGATCCGGTCCGCGAACAGCTCGAGGCCGTGACGCAGCGCGGCGGCACTGTGCTCGTCCGGTGCGGCCCGGTGCATCGCGGCCACCGCCTCCACGAAATGCAAATGCGTGTTCATCGTCTTCGGCGCGTTCATGTCGTCTGCGCCGAGCCGCATGTCCTCGATCGGACTCCAGTCGCGGGCAAAGGCTTCGACGAGTCCTCCGCCGTTGTGATCCGAGGCGTGTGCCGCGATGACGTCCAGATACCGTTTCGCGTCCGCGAGTGCCGTGGCGTCGGACGTCGCCCGGTAGTAGGCGACGAGCGCGTAGATACAGAAGCACTGCGCATAGGTCTGCTTGCGGTCCGAGATGACCTGGCCGCGCGGGGACAGCGCCCACAGGGCGCCGCCGTAGCGGCGGTCCTCGAAGCGTTGCGCGAGATACTGGTACGCCCGTTCCGCCGCCGCCGCATAAGCGGCCTGGCCTGTGAAACGCAGCATCTCGCTGAAGAACCAGAGCAACCTGCAGTTCAGGACGAGGCCCTTGCTGGCGTCGGCGACCGCAAGGCCGTCCGCGTCGATCTCTCCGACGAAGCCGCCGTTGCGTTCGTCCGGCGCGTGCGCGAGCCACCAGCGGCCGAGGCGCTCCAGCTCCGCGATCGCCGCATCCCGCGTGAAGCGGTCCGACTGCGTGTCCACGGCGCCGCCTACTCCGACCCCGCGCTCTCGTTGCCGTCGATCAGGCGGTTGACGGCGGCGACCGAGGCGGCCGAGCGCAGGCCGTCCGCGGGCGTGTTGATGCAGTAATCGACGAGGCGTTCGACGGTGCTGGTGGCGACGTGCAGGCGCGTGTCGGCGGAGGCGTAGTAGATGAAGACGTCGTCGCCGCTGACGATCCAGCCGTTACTGAATACGACGTTCGACACGTCGCCGACGCGTTCGGAGCCGAGCGGCGCGATCAGGTATCCCGCGGGCTTGTGGATGACCTTCCGGGGCTCTTCGAGATCGGTCATGAACAGGTACAACACGTAGCGCAGGCCCGCCGCGGTGGCACGCACGCCGTGCGCGAGCTGCAGCCAACCCGCCGCAGTCCGGATCGGCGGCGGACCGAGCCCGTTCTTCAATTCGTTGATCGTGTGATACCTGCGAGGGTCGACGATCGTCTCGTCGTCGACGCGTGCCCGTTCCATGCTGTCGGTGAGACCGAAGCCGATGCCGCCGCCCGCACCGACGTCGACGAAACCGGACTGCGGTCGCGTGTAAAGCGCGTAGCGTCCGTCGACGAATTCCGGGTGCAGGACGACGTTCCGTTGTTGCTCCCCGGCCCGCGTGACGAGATCCGGAAGCCGCTCCCATGCCTCGAAGTCCCGGGTGCGAACGATGCCGCAGGCGGCGACGGCGGCCGACGTATCCTGCCCTCGCTCGGCGTCCTTGCGTTCGGTGCAGAACAGGCCGTAGACGAAACCGTCCTCGTGTTGCGTCAGCCGCATGTCGTAGACATTCGTGTCCGGATCGGCGGTCTCCGGCAACGCGAGGGGCCGCTCGCGGAAGCGGAAGCCGTCGACGCCCGAGCTGCTCTCGGCGATCGCGAACCAGGATTTGCGATCGTTGCCTTCGACGCGCACGACCAGCAGGAACCGGTCCTGCCAGGGCATCGCCCCGGCATTGAAGGTCGCGTTGACGCCGATACGCTCGAGGAGCCGCGGATTCCTGCCGGGATCGAAGTCGTAACGCCAGGCCGGCGGTACGTGGTCGCGCGTCAGAATCGGATATTGCCAGCGTTCGAAGATGCCGTTGCCGCCCCCGGCGGGGACATTGGGCCTTGCCAGCAGGGCCTCGTAGTCCCGTTGCAGCCGGGCGCGGCGCGCGGGAAAAGCGGCATCCGGACCCGGGGTCACGCCGTTCGCGCCTCCGCGGCCGGTCCCAGAACCACGTCGACGCGGCATGCGCTGCCGGGCTCGGGCAGGGGCACGCGATTGCCCGCGATGGCGGCGCCGTCGACGCTGAGGCTCGCCACGCCCTTGCAGACAGCATGGGGATTTCGAATGTGGATCTCGAATGTCACACCTCGGAAGCGGCGCGTCACGTCGTAGCCGTCCCAGTCGCTCGGGATGCACGGGTCGATGACGAGGCCATCGTAGTCGGGCCGGATGCCGAGGATGAACTCGGTGATCGCGTGGTAGTTCCACGCGGCCGTGCCGGTCAACCAGGAATTCTTCGCTTCACCGGGCGTCACGGCTTCCTTGCCCGCGACCATCTGGGCATAGGCGTAGGGCTCGAGCTTGCGCAGATCGAGATTCTCCTGCCAGGCCGGCGCGAGTCGACGGTAGTAGTCGAACGCACGATCGCCGCGACCGACGATCGCCTCGCCGATCATGATCCATGGGTTGTTGTGGCAGAAGATGCCGCCGTTCTCCTTGTAGCCGGGCGGATAACTCGAGATTTCGCCGTACTCGAGATGGTAGCTCGTGTAGGCCGGGAAATTCAGCACGATGCCGTAATCGCAGGCGAGCAGTTCCGCGACGGAGTCGAGTGCACGCTCGGCACGGCCGTCCTCGAGACCGATACCGGCCATCGCCGCGAAGCCCTGCGGTTCGATGAAGATCCGGCCTTCCTCGCTCCGGTGCGTCCCGACCCTGTTGCCGTTCGCATCGTACGCGCGCAGATACCAGTTGCCGTCCCAGCAATGTGTCTCGATCGCAGCGATCATCCGGTCGACGTGCGTCTGCGCGTGTTCGGCCATCTCCTGCCGATCGACCCGGCGGCACAGGCGGATGAACTCGCGCCCGTACACCACGAACATCATCGCGATCAGGACCGATTCCGCGACCCTGCCGTCCGGGTTGCCCGTGGTCTGGAACGACTCGTCCGGATTCCTCGAGAAGCAATTGAGGTTCAGGCAGTCGTTCCAGTCCGCCCGGCCGATCAGCGGCAGTTCGTGCGGGCCGAGGTTGTTCACGACGTGTTCGATCGACGCCTGCAAGTGCGCGAGCAGGCTGGCGGAGCGCGAGATGTCGTTGTCGAACGGCACCGGCTCGTCGAGTATCGTGAAGTCGCCGGTCTCCTTGATGTACGCGATCGTGGAGAGGATCATCCACAACGGGTCGTCGTTGAAATGGCCGCCGATCCTGGCATTGCCGCGCTTGGTCAGCGGCTGGTACTGGTGGAAGACGGAGCCGTCCTCGAACTGGGTGGCCGCAAGATCGAGGATGCGCTGGCGTGCCCGTGCCGGCGCGAGATGGACCGAGCCCAGCAGGTCCTGGTTCGAATCCCGGAAACCCATGCCGCGGCCGATGCCGGCCTCGAAATACGAGGCGCTGCGTGACAGGTTAAACGTCACCATGCACTGGTACGGATTCCAGATGTTTACCATGCGGTCGAGGCGGTGATCCGAAGAGCGCACGGCGAATCGCGACAGCAACTCGTCCCAGTGCCCGCGCAGGGCCTCGACGGCGGTCTCGACCGCGGCGCCGTCGGCGTAACGGGCGATCAGTTCTCTTGCCGGCGCCTTGTTGATGACGCCGGGCGCCGACCACTTGTGTTCCTCGGCCAGGACTGCGTAGCCGAGCTGGAACACGAACTCCTTCGATTCGCCAGGGCCCAACACGACATCGATGCAATGCGACG